>JAGHDO010000079.1 GCA_021159885.1 Synergistota bacterium
ACCAGTCTGGTACTGCTATGCTTGCTCAGGCTAATCAGCTTCCGCAGTCGGTTCTCCAGCTTTTAAGATAGCAGGTAAATTCCTTGGCGGGAGAGGGAATCCCCTCTCCCGCTTTTTTTATGCTATAATATTTTTACTATAGTCTATATAATGGAAGGGGAGAAAAGGATGAGATCCCTTTTTACCGTAAGTGTGATGCTTTTTTTAACGCTGATTTATGGTAGCGCTTTTGCTCATGTTGAAAGCTCGCCTAATATTTTTGCCTTTAGTGAGAGGGATTCAGGGAAGGAGGTAACTGCCAGTAAGGGAGATGTGATTGTTATCCTTCTTAGGGAGGCTTCGACTGCAGGGTATATATGGGAAGTAGGATATTTAGATAAAAATAAGCTTCTTTTCTTCAAAAGCGATAGGGTGAGACTTTCCCCTCCCGGGCTTCTCGGCGGAATTAATTTGCGAGTGTTCTTTTTCAAAGCGATGGAGTCCGGGAAAGCCTCTCTTAGACTTATTTATCATCGTCCGTGGGAGAAGCTGAATAACCCCGCTAAAATTTTTAGCCTCTTTCTCTTGATAAAGTAGAGATAGGGGTCCCGCTTTTGCTTTTATTCTTGCGTAAGAATAATAGATGCTAAAATTTTCGCTTTAAGCTTTTCTTGGAGGGGCAATCTCGCGATCAAGAGATTGCCCCTTTTATTTATGCTTATATGGTAGAATTCTTTTTAGGGAGGTGTTTTTCAAAACATGGTTAACGCTTTTAGTGAGCACGTTGATGTAGTTGAGCGAACCCTTAGAGAATGTTCTTCTGAGATAGAAAAGCTTATCTCTGTTGCCATCGAGACCTTAAAGAGTGGCGGTAAGATAGCCTTTATCGGAAATGGGGGAAGTGCAGCGGATAGTCAACATTTAGCTGCGGAATTTGTGGGCAGATTTGCCCGAAGTAGGTTTCCTCTCCCTGCTCTTGCCTTAACAACGGATACTTCCATTTTAACGGCTTTGGGAAACGATTTCGGCTTTGAGAGCGTTTTTTCGAGACAGGTTGAGGCTCTTCTTGAAAAAGGGGATCTGCTTATAGCTATATCTACTTCAGGGAACAGTCCCAATGTGATAAAGGCGGTTTTGAAAGCTAAGGAGATGGGTGTAAAAGTCGTGGGATTAACTGGGAAAAGTGGAGGGAAGCTCAAGGATATATGTGATGTCAGTATCGTCGTTCCGTCTGACTCTACGCCGAGGATTCAGGAGGTTCATATTCTTATAGGTCATGTTTTGTGTGAGGAGGTGGAGAAGGCACTATATGGATAGCTTGAGGATTTCTTCTGTTAAGGTGATAGTTTTGGGAGATGTCATGCTTGATAGATATTATTATGGCGATGTTGAAAGGATTTCTCCTGAAGCGCCTGTGCCGGTGGTCAGAGTAAAAGGCGAAAGAGTTGGAGCAGGTGGTGCGGGTAATGTTGCGGTAAATCTTGTGAATCTTGGTTGTAAGGTTTCTCTTTATGGGAGCATTGGAAGAGATGAAGCGGGGAAGATTCTTAAGGAAACTCTTTTTAGGAAAGGAATAGATATCTCTGGTCTTTTTGAGCGTTCCATTCCTACAATAACTAAGGTAAGAGTGCTTGGCGAGAAGCAACAGATGGTTAGAATAGATTTCGAAGAGGTAGTTTCTCTTTCGCGATCAGAGGAGGAAAAAGTTTTAGAGGCTTTTTGGAATGAGATAAACGATGCTAAGTGCGTTATAATTTCCGATTATGGAAAAGGGTTTTGTACAGGAAGCCTGTGCAGATTTATCATAGAAGAATCTAAGAGAAAAAAAGTACCCGTTGTGGTTGATCCAAAGGGAATAAACTGGGGGAAGTATAAAGGAGCGTATTTGGTTACCCCGAATTTAAAGGAGCTTGGCGAGGTTTATGGAAAAAGACTTGGGAATGAGAATGAAGAGGTAGCTCGAGTAGGAAGAGAGATCCTGGAAAAGTATGAGCTTGATAACTTGCTTATAACGCGCTCTGAGAGAGGAATGACGCTACTTCAAGGGAGCGAGGTTTACAATATACCCACCAAAGCGAAAGAGGTATACGATGTCTCAGGTGCGGGGGATACGGTGGTAGCAACTATTTCTGCATGTTTAGCAAGTGGAATGAGTTTGCTTGAATCGGCCAAGATTTCTAACGTAGCGGCTGGCGTGGTTGTGGGAAAAGTTGGGACTGCTCCCATAACATTATCTGAGCTTGAGGAGGCCCTTATGGAAAGCGAAGGGGCTTTAAGAATAGAGGCCAAAATTAAAAGCTTTGATGAGGCGGTTGATCTTTCAAGAAGGTGGAAGCGTGATGGTTTGAAGATCGTTTTCACCAACGGTTGCTTTGATCTCTTGCACGTTGGGCATATCTATTCTCTTGAGGAAGCTAAGAAAAAGGGAGATAAGCTGATCGTGGGGTTGAACTCGGACTCATCGGTCAAGAGACTTAAAGGGGAAGGGCGTCCAATTGTTCCTGAAAGAGATAGGGCGAGGATGCTTGCTGCTTTGGAGTTTGTCGACTGTGTGGTTATCTTCAATGAGGATACTCCGGAAAGATTGATAAGTCTTATAAGGCCACATGTTCTTGTTAAGGGGGGAGACTACTCTCCTGAGGAAGTTATAGGAAGAGAGTATGCGGATGAAGTTCATATAGTTCCTCTGTTTAAGGGGTATTCAACCACCTCTCTTATAAGAAAGATATTGGGGGGGAAATAGATTGATAGTAATCACTGGAGGAGCGGGTTTTATTGGAAGCAACATAGTAAGAGCTTTAAATAAGAGGGGAATAAGCGAGATATTAATCGTTGATTCGATGTCAAAGCCTGAAAAATGGAGGAATTTAGTTTCGCTCGATTTCATTGAATATATGGAGAAGGAGGAATTCTTAATGAGGCTTGAACGGGGGGACTTTAGGGGTAAAATAGATGTCTTCTTTCATCAGGGAGCTTGCACCGATACAACGAATTACGATGTCAAGTTTCTCGTGGAGAATAATTACAGATATAGCGTCAGGTTACTTAACTATGCTGTTGACGAAGGAATACCATTTATATATGCTTCTTCTGCGTCTGTGTATGGGAGCGGGAAGAGGGGTTTCAAGGAGAGCCCGGAGTGTGAAGAACCTATAAATCCGTACGCTTTTTCAAAACTTCTTTTTGATAAATACGTTAGGAAAGAACTTGAGAGAGCGAAAAGCCAGATAGCAGGGTTAAGATATTTTAACGTGTATGGTCCTTATGAGTTTCACAAAGGGAAGATGGCATCTGTGGTCTACCAGTTTTACAGGCAGCTAAAGGAACGGGGAGTAATAAAGCTGTTTGGTGAAAGTCATGGCTATCCAGCTGGCGAACAAAAAAGGGATTTTATATACGTTAAGGATGTGGTTAATGTGAATCTATTCCTACTTGAGAAGGGGACTTCAGGTATATTTAACTGTGGTACCGGAACATCTCGGAGCTTTAATGATGTGGTTAAGATACTTATATGGTTAAACGGGGGAGGGAGGTATGAGTATATTCCCTTTCCTAAGGAACTTTACCATAGGTATCAAAGCTTTACACAGGCTGATTTGACATTGCTCAGGGAAAAAGCCGGCTATAATGATATTTTTACTTCCCTTGAAGCAGGTATACGGGAATACTTTGCCTTTCTCGAAAAGTATGATATACTTCAAAGGGTTTAATCCGCACATGTCCGGAGGGAGAGAGCGGTGCCTCTCTGTGAAAGTGTGAGGTTCTCTCTCCCAGTGAGGGGCATGGAGGAAAATAAAAACCGATTTTTTAAGGAGGGATGTGGTAGTGGCTATAGTCAGTATGAAACAGCTTCTCGAAGCAGGAGTGCACTTTGGACATCAAACAAAGCGATGGAACCCTAAGATGAAGGAGTACATCTTTACGGAGAGAAATGGTATCTATATAATCGACCTTCAGAAAACCTTGAAGAAACTTGAGGAAGCTTATAACTTCGTCAAGGAGCAGGTAATGAATGGTGGAACCGTGCTATTTGTTGGAACTAAGCGTCAAGCTCAGGATGCGGTTAAGACGGAAGCGGAAAGATGTGAGATGTTCTATGTGAATCAGAGGTGGCTTGGTGGTCTCCTTACTAACTTCAGAACTATAAAGAAAAGGATAGAGCGCCTTAAGGAGCTTGAAGAAATGGAGGAAGAGGGAATGTTCGAAGTTCTTCCGAAGAAAGAGGTCGTCAAGCTTCAGAGGGAGAAAGGAAAGCTTGAGAGATACCTGGGTGGTATCAAGGGGATGAATGATCTGCCGGACATAGTTTACGTTGTCGATCCGAGAAAGGAGAAAATAGCCGTTGCTGAGGCTAATAAACTTGAAATACCGGTGGTTGCTATAGTGGATACTAATTGTGATCCTGAACCGATCGATTATCCTATACCGGGGAATGATGATGCTATAAGATCTATCAGGCTTATAACCAGCCTGATAGCCGATGCGGTTTTGGAGGGCAAGCAGGGTGTTCAGCTTGAGGAAAAGGCGGAGGCTCCTGAGAGCGAGGAAGAGGCGGAAGCCCCAGCTGCTCCGGCTAAGGAGGAGGAAGAAGAGATGGCTATGAAGGAGGAGCTTCTCGAAAAATACGAAGAGGTATTCGAGGAGCTTCAGGAAGAACTTAAAGAAGAGGAAGAGGAAGAAAAACGTCGTCGTAGGGGGGAAGCTTAAGATGGCTGTTTCTATAGAGCAGGTTAAAGAACTGAGAGCGAGGACGGGAGCGGGAATAATCGATTGTAAGAAGGCTCTCGAAGAAGCAAATGGTGATATAGAAAAGGCAATAGAGATTTTGAGGAAGAAAGGAATAGCAAAGGCGGTCAAAAAGATGGGGCGTAAAGCTGCAGAGGGAGTCGTTGCTTCCTATATACACTCAGATAAGAAGCTCGGTGTCTTGGTTGAAGTAAACTGCGAGACGGATTTCGTGGCAAGAACTAAAGAGTTTCAGGAGCTTGCACATGAGATAGCGATGCAGATAGCTGCTTCTTCTCCTTTGTATGTTTCTTCTGAGGATGTCCCCGCGGAGGTTGTGGAAAAAGAAAAGGCAATTTACAAAGAACAAGTTATTGCAGAAGGGAAGCCGGAACATATAGCGGAAAGAATTGTGGAGGGTAAGATACGCAAGTTCTTTGAGGAGGTTTGCCTCCTTGAGCAGCCGTATATCAGAGATCAAAACGTTAAAATTAAAGATTTAATAGCTGAGAAGATTTCTCTCTTGGGTGAAAATATAGTTGTTAGGAGGTTTGTCAGGTTTAGAGTGGGAGAGGAGTGAGTATGGAGTCTCCTCGATTCAAGAGAGTTCTCTTGAAGCTCAGTGGTGAGGTGTTAGGTGGAGATCAGGGGTTTGGAATAGACCCAGAGGAGATGAGAAGAATAGCTTCTGAGGTTAAAGAAGCTAAGGAGAGAGGAGTTGAGATAGCAATAGTTGTAGGAGGAGGTAATATATTCAGAGGGGTTGCTGGAAGCGCTAAGGGAATGGATAGAGTTACTGCAGATTATATGGGTATGATAGCTACGGTTATAAACGCCCTTGCTTTGCAGGATGCTCTTGAGAAGCTTGGTGTTAACACGAGAGTTCAAAGTGCTATAGAGATGCGAGAAGTGGCGGAGCCCTATATAAGAAGAAGGGCAATAAGGCACCTTGAGAAAGGAAGGGTGGTTATATTCGCAAGTGGAACTGGGAATCCCTTTTTCTCGACTGATACTGCGGCAGCTTTAAGAGCTGCTGAGATAGGAGCGGAAGCCATTTTAAAGGCTACCAAGGTCGATGGGGTTTATGACGCTGATCCCATGCTTTACAGAGATGCGGTGAGGTTTTCTCATCTTGAATATCTCGAGGTGCTTAACAGAGGACTAAGAGTTATGGATTCTACTGCTATCTCTCTATGTATGGATAATGATATACCAGTTATAGTTTTTAATATAAAGGTTCCTGGTAATCTCGTGAGAATCATAGAGGGTGAGGAAATAGGCACCTGCGTTGGAGGTGGGGTTAAGAGATGAGGGAAAAGGTACTGAGGGAAATGGAATCTCGCATGAAAAAGGCAATAGAAATAATCAAAAGAGACATGGCTTCCGTTAGAACTGGCAGGGCTCATCCGGCTATACTTGAAGATATAAAGGTGGACTATTATGGAACTCCGGTGCCTATAAATCAGATAGCTACGATAAGCGCTCCTGAAGCACGCTTGCTTGTTATACAGCCGTGGGATAAAAGTGCCTTAAAGGAAATCGAAAAGGCGATCCTAAGATCTCCTCTTGGCTTAACACCGCAGAACGATGGAAATGTTATAAGGGTCTCTATCCCCCCATTAACTGAGGAGAGAAGGAAGGAGCTTATAAGGCTTGTTAGGAAGAAGGCAGAGGAAGGAAGAATCACGATAAGAAATATTCGAAGAGATGTCATGGAAGATCTCAAGGAGAAAAAGGAAGATGGTGATATTCCTGAGGATGATTACTTCAGACTCTCAAAGGAGGTTCAGGAGATCACCGATAAATACATAGAGAAAGTGGAGGAGATTTTAAAACTCAAGGAAGAGGAAATAATGGAGGGGTAAGGGGGTATTTTAGCCTCTTTACCCCTTTATCTTCCCCCTTTGAAGAAGTGATAGCACTGTGAAAAAGGTTGTAGGCGTCGTTTTTTTCTTGATTGTGTGGATAAGCGGTTATTTTTTTTACTCGAGGATAGAAAGTGCTTCACAGCCGCCCAAGGTTGCTACCTTGAAAGTGAAGCTTACCAAAATAGAGCAAGCTTTAAGCACGGAGGCGCTTCTTTTCTCGCGGGAGGCTCTTGTCGTTTCTCCGGTAGCGGGGAAGCTTCAATGGCTTAAAGCTGAAGGAGAACGTGTTAGAAAAGGATCAGCAATAGCGCGCATTTCAGGAAAACTCTTATTTGCAAAGGGAGCTGGGGTATTGTTTCACAGCGTTGATGAGGTTGCCGGCGTTTGGAACGTTGATCACGCTTGGCGGAAAGGGTGGCTAACTCCTCCAGTTGGTAAACCTGAGTTTTTTAAGGATGGAGAGTTCATTAAGAAGGGAATTCCTATAGGGAGAATCTTTGATAACATCTTTTTCCATGTTTTGGTAAGGGTTAAGAGGGATGATTTCTTTCCTAAATGGTATGATAAAAGAAGAATAACCGTTGTGTTCCCTACTCTAAAAAGGGAAAGGAGAGGAAAACTCGTTAGGATAAAACCTGAAGGGAGATATATTAGAATGCTCTTAAGGCTTGTTGGATGGGATGAGCTGTGTGGCTTAAGAAACCTGGAGATAAAGTTAGTTAAGAGGAAGCTCAGAGGGGCTGTAATTCCTGCTAATGCTATAATAATTAAAGAGGGAAAAAGTGGAGTCTTTATAGTAAAAGGGGGTAGAGTCTTTTTTAAGGAAGTTAGGTTTAGAAATTTAAGCTCAGCGGTTGTTATAACGTCTGACCTTAAGGATGGGGATAGAATAGTTGTGGAGCCTGATAAGGTAAGGGAAGGGATGTTTATAAGATGGTAGATATTAAGGGCAGAGTTGAGAAGGTTCTTGAAAGAATAGCTAATGCTTGTGAAAGAGTCGGTAGATCTTCCTCAGATGTTAAACTCGTCGCGGTGAGTAAGACATTTCCTCCAGAGGCTATCCGTGAGGCGGTTTCTGCTGGTATTCGCGCTATAGGCGAGAATAGAGTTCAAGAGGCTCTGAGCAAACACGAAGTTTTGGGAGATCTTGATATAGAGTGGCATATGGTGGGCTATCTTCAGAGAAACAAGGTTAAAAAGGCGCTAAAGATTTTCGATTTTATACAGTCGTTGGATAGATTAGCACTTGCAGAGGAGATAGAGAAGGAGGCAGAAAAGGCGGGTATCGAAAGAGTTAAGGTTCTGGTTGAAGTTAACATCTCGGGGGAAGCTACGAAACATGGTGTAGAACCAGATAGGCTTATGAGCTTTCTTGAGGATCTCGGTGATTTCAAACGTATAGAGATAAAGGGCTTAATGACTATAGGTCCCCTTACCGAGGATAGAGCTAAAATAAGGAGTGCCTTTCGGAGAATGAGGGAGCTTTATGAAAGGGCGAAGGGGCTTTTCCCAGAGTATGATCTTGTCTGTCTTTCTATGGGGATGACCGATGACTTTGAGATAGCTATCGAAGAGGGATCGAATATGGTAAGAATCGGCAGGGCTATATTCGGCGCAAGGAGTGATTGAGGGATGGGTATATTGGAGAAAGTCCTCGTTTTCATGGGACTGGCTGACGAAGGAGAAACGGTGGAGGAAGCTCCTAAGGCAAAGCTTCCTGCTTGGGAAGAAAGAGAAAAGCGAGTTTCTCAGAGCTCAGCGGGCGCGAGAAAGATCGTTCGAATTTGGACGCTTCAAAAGGGGAGCGAAGCTAAGGATGTGGCTCAGGCCTTAAAAAGGGGATGGCTCATTATTATGGATCTTTCTTTGCTTGATCAGGAAGACGTTAAGCATGTGTTAAATTTTACCTACGGTGTTATATTTGCCATGCAGGGGACTTTGAAAACACTGGCGGATAGGGTTTTTCTTCTTGCGCCACCGGGGTTTGAGGTGTTTGAGCATCCGTTTCCAGGAGGAGGTGTGAAGGTTGGCGAGACTGACTCCTCTGGACATACAGAATAAAGAGTTTAGTAGATCCTTTAGAGGCTATAACGAAGAGGAGGTAGATGAGTTCTTAGATAGAATTGTTGAGGACTATGGAGCGCTTTTCCGTGAGAATGCGGAGCTTAAGGATAAGATAAGGGAACTTGAGGAAAAGATAAACGAATATAAGAAAATGGAGTCTTCACTTCAGGAAGCACTCCTTTTGGCTCAGAAGACTGCGGAGGAGAAGCGTCTTAATGCTGAGAGGGAGGCAGAAATCATCCTAAAAGAGGCAAGAATAGAGGCGCAGAAGATAGTCGATGGCGCTCTTGTTAGAGTTCAGGAGGTTGAGAGAAGGATAGAAGATCTTGAAAAGGAGCGTGAGAGATTTATTCTTGAGATGAAGGCGCTTCTTTCTACGTTCTGGAATCTGCTTGAGAAAGAACTTAGAAAGGGGAGGGAGATCGTTGATACTGAGGGTCAGAGTTCAGCCCGGGGCGAGGAAAGACGAGATAGTGGGCTTTCGGCAGGGGGTTCTCTGGATCAGGATCAGCGCGCCTCCGATTAGGGGAAAGGCGAATGCGAGGCTGATCGAGATTTTAGCTGATAAGCTTTCGATTCCTAAAAAGGGCATAAGGCTTCTTAGGGGAGAAAGATCTAAGGATAAGCTTCTTGAGATAGAGGGATTGGCAGAGGATGAAGTTTTTAGAGCTCTTGGATCGTGAGGTGAGGTATCTTAAGGGAGTGGGTCCCAAAAGGGCTCAAGACTTTGAAAAGCTTGGCGTTAAGAAGGTTGAGGACCTTCTTTTTTTATTGCCTCGTAGATATGAGGATAGAAGAGAAATAAGATCGCTGGGTGATCTCATCTTTGGTGAGGAGAATCTCATTAAGGGCAAAGTTCTTGGAATAGAGGATATATCGTCTCGGAAAGGAATTCGCATTATAAAGGCTTTAATTTCAGATGGGGGGCGAAGAAGGGCGTATGCGGTCTGGTTTAATAAGCTTTATATTAAAAAGCTTCTTTTAAAGGGAAAGGAATATCTCTTTTACGGAAAAGTTATCCAAAGATATGGTGAGATACAGATTCAGGACCCAGAGATTGAACCCTTCGAGGATGTAGCGGAGATGAACGCTGGTAGAATCTTGCCCGTTTATCCCCTTGCAGGAAGACTTTCTCAAAGAATAGTTCGCTCTGCTGTTGAAGGAGCTCTTGAGCTCGTTTCTCCTGAGGTTGTTGATTTTCTTCCTGAGTTTATTAGAAAGGAAAACTCACTGATGGAACTTTCTATCGCTTTTAGAGAACTTCATTTCCCATCGGATTCCTCTTCCGCTATTGAAGCACGCAGGAGGTTGGCTTTCGATGAGCTCTTTCTACTCCAGCTTTCTCTGGCTTTAAGAGCACGTGAGAGAAAAAGTGAGTCAGCACCAGTTTTGAGAGTAAGAGGGCATCTTTTAAGAGAGTTTTGGAAAAGATTATCGTTTACGCTTACGCGGGATCAAGCAAGAGCTTGGAGAGAGATAAGGGATGATCTCTCAAGCGGCAAGCCAATGAACAGACTTCTGCAGGGGGATGTAGGTTCTGGTAAAACCGTTATAGCGATTGCATCCATGCTTCTTGCTGTCGAAAATGGCTATCAATCGGCGCTTATGGTTCCCACGGAGGTCCTTGCGGAGCAGCATTTCTGCGTTCTTGATCAATACTTAACGCCTCTTGGGGTTAAAATTGGTCTTCTAACTGGCAGTCTTAGGGAAAGGGTTAAAAGGAGAGTAATAAATGAGCTTGCTTCGGGAGAAATAAAGGTGGTTGTTGGTACTCATGCTCTTATACAGGAAAGAGTTGAATTTAAGGATCTTGCTCTCGTAGTGATAGATGAACAACATAGGTTTGGTGTTCTGCAGAAAGCGGCGCTTCTTAAGAAAAGTATTTCTCCTCATGTTCTCGTTATGACTGCCACTCCGATACCGAGAACGCTCAGTCTGACCCTTTATGGTGATCTTGATGTCTCGCTTATAAGGGAACTTCCTCCGGGAAGAAAGCCCGTTATGACTTATTGGATTAGTGAGAGAAAAAGGGATAAGGTTTATGAGTTTGTGAAAAAGAGAGTTAGGGAGGGAGAGCAGGCTTATATCATATGTCCACTTGTTGAAGAATCGGAAGCTCTTGAGGCAGAGTCTGCAGTTAAACTTTATGAAGAGCTTAAAGGAAGAGTTTTTAGAGAGGAACGGCTTGGCTTAATTCACGGAAGAATGAAGATGGAGGAAAAGGAAAGAGTTATGAAAAGCTTTAAACATGGAGAAATTCAGATACTTGTTGCTACACCGGTTATAGAAGTTGGCATAGATGTTCCCAATGCTACCGTTATGGTTATAGAGAGTGCAGATAGATTCGGACTGTCTCAAATACATCAGCTTAGAGGGAGAGTTGGAAGGGGGAGCAAGCAATCCTATTGTGTCCTTATAGCGAACCCTAAGACTGAGGAGGCTCGAAAGCGGCTTTCGATAATCGTCTCTACAACAGATGGATTTAAGATTGCTGAGGAGGATTTAAAACTTAGAGGTCCGGGTGAGCTTTGCGGAATCAGACAACATGGAATTACCGATTTTAAGGTGGCAGATATACTAAGGGATTTCGATCTACTTGCACTGGCGAGAAAAGAAGCTTTTCACCTTGTCAACGCTTCAAAAGCTCTCAGGGAGTATTCTCTCCTTAAGGTCTTTGTAAAAAGGAAATTCGCGGAAGCAGGTGAGCTCCTTAATGTCAGTTAGAAGACATACCACCTCTCGCGTTTTGAAAGCTCTCTTTGATACCCTTGGTGATGTATCTGGCAAGAGATTTCTCGATGTCTTTGCTGGAGGTGGGCGTGTGGGCGAGGAGGCCTTAAGGAGGGGAGCCTCTGATGTAATTTTTATAGAGATAGATCCTTCTATGGCTCGCGAGATATCAAGAAGAGTCGGCAGAAATCGGGTTTTAAAAATGGATTATAGGAAAGCAATTCAAAAGCTAGGTCTCGAGGGAAGGAAATTTGATATAATCTTCGCGGATCCCCCATACGAGAGGGGATTCATTAATGAGCTTTTAAGGCTTCTTGAGAGAGTTCCCTTGCTTGAGAGGGATGGAGTTCTCATCTTAGAAAGATCGCGTCGAGAAAGCTTCGAGCCTGGGAAGTGGAGCGTTATTAAGGAGCGGAGATATGGCGATACTATACTTACTTATTTTAAGGAGGGATGAAAAAATGAAGGCAGCGGTTTATCCTGGTAGCTTCGATCCGGTCACATATGGCCATCTCGATATAATTGAGAGAGCCTCAAGGATTTTCGATAAGCTCATAGTGGCAGTGGTTTCAAATCCCGCGAAAACGCCGCTATTTTCCATAGAAGAAAGGATGGAGATGATAAAGGAATCGGTTGAGCATCTCAATAACGTTGAGGTTGATGGTTTTGAGGGGCTTCTGGTTAATTACCTTAGAAAGAGGGGAACGAAAATAGTCATAAGGGGAATGAGGGCTGTAACTGACTTCGACTATGAGTTTCAAATGGCGTTGACGAATAGGAAGCTCGACAAAGACGTTGAGATAATATTTCTCCTTTCGGATTCCAAATATCTTTACCTTACCTCAAGGATGGTAAAGGAAATAGCGGGTC
Source organism: Synergistota bacterium (assembly GCA_021159885.1). Lineage (NCBI taxonomy): Bacteria > Thermotogati > Synergistota > Synergistota bacterium. The sequence goes on from JAGHDO010000079.1 coordinate 12,237, forward strand.
TCGGCGGATGTATTAAGGGAATGGTTCCACCTCACGTTGCGGAGAGACTCTTTAGGAAGCTTAAGGTTTCCTCATCCGGATCTGCTTGAACGGGTCTAAATATTGGGAGGTGCTTTCCCAAAACGGCTTCGTAAATTCGCGTTGCTCTGAGATCGAGCTTTAGCATGATGGATGCTGGCTCGCTCAATCCCATAGGCTTACTTATAATTGGGATAGATGACTTTTTCTTTATCTCACGCAGGAGTATTTTACCCTTTGACGAGAATCCGAGTAGAAAGGCGTAAAGTGAGCCGGTTTTTTGAAAGATTTTATTTTCCCTTTCTTTAAAGCCTATCAGAATGTGGATGAGCATTCTTGAGATTCTGGTAAGGGTATAACGCTTGGTCTTTATCCCGCTGAGAAGCTCGTTTAAGCTGATTGCCTTCATTCCAACTCTTTTTATTCTGTTTTCAAGTCCTTCTTTAACCTCAGCTATCTCTTTTATCTCTCCCTTATCTAATCTCTTTATAAGAATAAGTATCTCTTTTTCGAAGTCTTTCATAGATACGATTTCTTCTTTTTCCTCGCACTCTTTAAGTATCTTATATGAAGATGGTGGAATCAGATCTTTAACGCTTTCTACTCCTTCTTCAAGGATTTTTCTTCTTATAGCTGTAGCACTTGAAAACTTTCCTCTTATTTCGTTCTCTAAATATCCACCGCCGATTCTTTTTATCGTTAGTGGCTTTATATCGCTTTTCAGTCTCAGCAGGCTTATAAGATACTCTATTCCCAAGATATTGTTGGATCCTCTGAGAACATTTGGTGCTATGCCTTCCCTTTCGAGAGCCTTTTTAAGAGCTCTTAAACGAGCTTCGGGGTAAGGAAGCCCCTCTCGTGAAAATTTCAGTAAATCAACCTTGAAAAAATCTGGCTCTTGATATAGAATTTGTGCGATGGCTCGGAGTTCTTTTATATTTCCTGATTCGCTTCCAAAGCATATGTGAGTTATGACTCCGAGGGAGTTAAGAAGTGATACAGCGCCAAATGCAAAAACGCCAGCGTTATGCGATGCAAAAGGGAAGGGTAACTCGAATACGACATCTACACCGGCGGAGAGAGCCATTTTAGCGCGTTTATATTTCTCTACCAGGGCGGGTTCTCCCCGCTGGAGGAAGTTCCCGCTCATCACTGCTACGCTGAAATCGGCCTGTGAAAGCTCTATGCTTTTATGTAAATGGTACAGATGTCCCGTATGGAAGGGATTATATTCCGTTATTAAGCCGAGAACTTTCATGTGGGTAAGCCCCCCTTCGCTTTTATGCTTATTTTAGTAGGCTTTTTATTTTTTTTAAAGGGGGCGGTCGAAATGGCCATGATAATAGAAGTAGAGGAGCTCGAAAGGAACCCTGGAAAGGTAATAGAATTCTTCTTTGAGGAAAGCCTTGATGCGTTTGAATATAGAGGGGAAAATGTGGAGTTTTCGGAGGATGTCGTTGTAGAGGGTGGAGCGGTTAAGGTTAAAGATGGATTTATGGTATGGGGCGAAATAAACACGGCTATTAGATTGCGCTGTAGCAGATGTTTGAAGGTGTTCGATCTTCCTATTAAAGTAGAATTTGAGGTAGAGTATCGAAGAGGTGCGGAGAAATTTTCTGGCAGAGAGAGATCGCTTAAGGACGAGGATTTCAGAGTTTCGTATTTTGAGGGCGATAGTATAGATATAGAGGAAGACATCAAGCAGTTTATCATATTGTCTATACCCATGAAGCCACTTTGCAGGGAAGATTGCAAGGGGTTGTGTCCCGTTTGTGGGAAGAACCTTAATGAAGGGGAGTGTAACTGCTCTCAAGAGCTTTATGATCCTCGTTGGAGCGCTCTTAAAGAACTTATGAAGGGAGGTGCTTCAAGTGGCGGTTCCGAAGAGAAAAACGTCAAGGGCTCGCAGGGATAGGAGATTTGCTCACTGGCTGGGGAAATTGAGAGTTCCTAATCTCACAGTTTGCCCTCATTGTGCTGAGACCATACCTGCGTATAGGGTTTGTCCGGAGTGTGGATACTATAAGGGTAGGCAGGTCATAGAAATCGAGGAAGAAAAGGAGTAAGCGAGGCTTAAAACAAGGAAAAAAACACGATATTTGATGTTGCATGGAATAGGACGGAGGGGAAAACGGAGCCCGTTTTAGCGCGCAGATAGCCGAATATAAGAGAAGGTAAAAATACCCCAATAGTTAGGGGATTAACCCCTCTAAAAAGGTGAGCGCACGAAAACAGGAGGGACGTGAGTGCTATGCTTCTCCACGTTCCTCCTGTTATTTTTTCTATCTCCGTTTGAAGAAATCCTCTGAAGAATATCTCCTCGGATAATCCTGCCCCGAGAAATTGAAAGAGGATGAGCTTAAGGGATATGGTATGAAACCCATGAGCGTAAGAAAGCCCTATGGAGAGGGCGATAAACGGTACTAAGAAAAGGGCACAGGCTAAGGCAAACAGCTTAAGAGAGAGTTTCCAGTTTTTAAGCGTGAGGCCATACTCATTCCATGATTTCTTTGGTATCAGAAAGAGGGGAAGGTAAAGCATATAAGCTATAGCCAGTTCCGCTTTAAACCATAGTAAGAATATTAGCCCTGCATAGCTAAACGAACCTTTCAAAAACTTGATTCCCAAGCAATAGGCCCCTTTCCGTTAGTCTTATACTATTTTCACTCTCCTCAAGTAATCCATCCCTTTTAAGTTCATCTATGATTTCTCCATAGATCTCGTCAATCTTAACTCCAAACCTTCTAAAAAATGCATCCTTGTTTATGCCCTCAAGAAGTCTCAGATTCATAAGGATGGTTTCCTTTATCTCCTCCTCCTTATTGATTTTTATCACCTCTGAGAATCTCAGAAATCCCTCAAATGATTCTTCTCTCTTAAATCTCCATCCGTTATAGAAGGAGGATGCTCCTGCTCCTATTCCTATGTATGGTTCATTCTTCCAATAGGTAATATTATGAGTGCAAAAGTGTCCTTCGAGTGCGAAATTTGAGATCTCATAGTGTATGTAACCTTTTCTCCTTAGCATCTTTTTCGCTTCGATAAACATTTCGTATCCTTCATCTTCAGGCATATCATAGGTTCCTCTCTTTATTTCTTCATAAAGGAGTGTGTCTTCCTCAAGTATAAGGCTATATAATGAAAGATGGGGAGGAGAGTAGGTAAGAACTTCTTCTAAGGTTTTTAACCAGTCTTTCAGAGTCTGAGTAGGAATTGCATATATAAGGTCAACATTCCAGCTTTTAAATTTTGCTTCATTAACGAGATTGATGGCTTCTCGTGCGTCATCTGCCGTATGTGCTCTGCCTAAGATACTAAGAAGGTGATCATTTAAGCTCTGTACACCGAGGCTTAATCTGTTGACTCCTGCTTCCTTAAGAGCGTGAAGCTTTTTATCACTTATGGTTTTGGGATTTGCCTCTATAGTGATCTCGGCTTCTTCTAAGAGATTAAAACTATTCCTCATCTTATCCATGAGTGAGGTTAGTATCTCCGTATCATAAACCGTAGGGGTTCCCCCTCCTATATAAATGCTCTTTACCGTTTCATTTAGTAGTTTTTCTTTCCAGAAGTCGATTTCCTTGAAGAGCTTTCTTAGGTATTCCTCAGCCAAATCTTTTCTAAAGGGTACCGAAAAGAAACTGCAGTATTTACACTTTTTCAAGCAGAACGGAATATGAACATATAGGGCTATCATTCTTTTTCAAGTTGCATAAGAGCCAAAAAAGCTTCGGCAGGGACGTTAACCTTTCCGAGGGTTTTCATTCTCTTTTTCCCTTCTTTTTGTTTTTCGAGTAACTTCTTTTTTCTTGTGACATCTCCACCGTAGCACTTGGCTAAGACATCTTTTCTCAAAGGTTTTATATTAGCCCTTGCAATGACCTTTTTCCCTATGGCTGCTTGGAGTGCTACCTCAAATAGCTGACGCGGAATTATTTCCTTCAGCTTCTGAAGAAGAGAAACTGCCTTGTGATAGGCCTTATCCCTATGTACTATGAAGGAAAAGGCATCTACAGGCTCATAATGGATAAGTATATCTACTTTAACGAGATCAGATGTTCTGTATCCTATAGGTTCATAATCCATAGATGCGTATCCACGACTTACCGATTTTAGTCTGTCATGGAAATCTATTATCATTTCCGCCAAGGGAACTTCATACACGAGCATGACCCTTTCCGGACTCAGGTAATCCATGCTCTTGAAAACCCCTCTCTTATCCTGAAGCAGAGACATAACGTTTCCCACAAATTCGGATGGCGTGAATATGGTCAACCTCACGTATGGTTCTTGGATTTCCTTTATCTCCCCGAGGGGAGGGAATTTAGCGGGGTTATCGATTTCTGAGATTTCTCCATTGTGCTTTACCACTCTGTAGATGACGTTAGGTGTTGTTGCTATGATATCGAGCTCGAATTCCCTTCTCAGTCTTTCTAAGGCAACCTCCATGTGAAGCATACCAAGGAACCCACAACGGAAACCGGCGCCGAGAGCTACTGATGATTCTGGCTCAAACTGTATGGATGCGTCGTTCAGCTTCAACTTCTCAAGGGCATCCCTAAGATCTTCGAAGTTGTTTCTATCAACGGGATATATACCACAGAATACCACCGGCTTAACACTCCTGTATCCAGGCAGGGGTTCTTTCGCAGGATTTATTGCGTCCGTTATGGTATCTCCTACTCTTGCTTGCCTTAAATCCTTTATCCCAGCGATCATATAGCCTACCTCTCCGGGACCAAGCTCATCTTTCGGCTTCATTCCCGGCGTAAATACCCCTACTTCTTCCACCTCATAGACCTGACCTGTTGACATCATCATGATCCTTTGGCCGGTTTTAATAACGCCCTCCTTAACTCTGATATAGGTTATCACTCCGCGATAGCTATTATAGATGGAGTCGAAAATGAGAGCCCTTAAGGGAGCATCTGGGTCTCCTTTGGGGGGAGGAATACGTTCTATAACTGCATCCAATATCTCTTCTATTCCTATTCCCTCCTTAGCGCTTGCGAGCAGAGCTTCAGATGCATCCAAGCCTATTGCCTCTTCTATTTCTCTCTTAACCCTTTCGGGATCAGCGCTGGGTAGATCTATCTTGTTTATAACTGGTATTATCTCAAGGTCGTTTTCCACTGCGAGATAGGCATTTGCCACCGTTTGAGCTTCGACTCCCTGTGTGGCATCCACCACAAGAAGCGCTCCTTCACATGCTGCTAAAGATCTTGAAACCTCATATGTAAAATCCACATGCCCGGGCGTGTCTATAAGGTTTAGGATATATCCCTTATACTCCATTCTTACCGGCTGTGCTTTTATGGTGATTCCTCTTTCCCTCTCGATCTCAAGCATATCGAGGTATTGTTCAACCATCTTTCTTTCTGGGATCGTTCCCGTTATCTCGAGGAAACGATCTGCCAGAGTTGATTTTCCATGATCTATATGGGCTATGATGCAAAAGTTCCTAATCTTACTTTTGTCTATCATTTATTTTGATAAGCCCTCCTTAAAAAACTCATCAATTTTTTCAAGACCTTTTATCAAAGTTTCAGTCTCAAATCCAAATCCTATTCTAAAGTGCTCGGGAAGTTCAAAACAGGTTCCCGGAACGAGGAGGACGCCCTTTTCCACTATTAAAGCCTTACATATTTCCTCGCTGTTCATTTCTTTTTTTAACCAGGGAAACCCCACGCATCCCTCGCTTGGAGGAACCCAGTCGACTATATCATCATGTTCTTTAATCCAGTTGGAGATTATCTCAAAGTTCCTTCTGAGTATTTTCTTGTTTCTCTCAAGGATACTCTCCTTCTCTCTTAAGGCAAGGTAAGCTAAGTATTGTGTTATTGGAGAGACCGATATAGCGAGGTAGTCTCTTATCTTCCAGCACTTTTCTATAAACTCCTTTGGCCCAACGATCCATCCAATTCTCAAGCCTGGCAGACCAAATGTTTTTGAAAGTCCTCCCGTAGTTATAACCTCCGTAGAATATTTTCTCGCGGGGGGAGTTATCGGTTCTCCTCTCGACAGCATAAGATAAACCTGATCAAAGAGAATTTTCTTTCCCTTGCGAGTTAACTCCTCTATTATATGGGACATCTTTTCTTCTGGAAGAGATGCTCCGGTTGGATTATGAGGATGGTTTAGTATGATCCCTTCCGCTTCCTCAGCCTCCTTGATGAGCCTTTCTGGGTCAACGGAGAAGCTTTCTTCTTTTCTCAGCCTATAAAGCTTTACTTTCCTTCCGAATGCTTGAGGAAGCTCGTAAAGCTGGTTATACCCGGGATGCTCAGCCAAGAAAACCTCAAGATCCTCGCTTAGAGCAGCTATCGCGAGGAAATTTGCTTCTATCGAACCGTTCGTTATTATAACCTCACTTGGATCGGTATTGGGGTAAAGCTTAGCTACTTCTTCTCTTAGTGGAAGAGATCCTTGAATTTCTCCATAGTCAAGGTTTATATTCTCTACATCTTTCCAGTCTAAATGGGTTATATCTTTAAGCTCTCTGGTAGAAAGCGGAGCCATGGATGTTTCACCGAGATGAAACGCTGTTGCCGGTTCATACTTGTCAAGCCAGGCTTCGACCTTAAAGGGCTTAAAGCGCAACTCGGAGCACCTCCTTACGTCTTTTCAAGATAAGCAAATTATATTATAACATACCTGTGCTATAATAATTTCTGAAGTTCCAGGCGTTTCCTCAGGAGGCGATTTGGGTGGAAAATGTCGAAAAGCTTGTGGATAGGATAGTGGCTTGGATAAGAGGGAGGATAGAAGAAGCCGGTATGATGGGAGGAGTAGTTGGTATAAGTGGCGGTGTGGATTCAGCGGTTGTCGCTGTCCTTCTGAAAAAGGCAATGGGTGATAGAATGCTTGGTGTTCTTATGCCGTGTCATTCCAATCCGTCTGATACGGAAGATGCACTAACACTTGTCAAGACCTTTGATATACCCTACAGGTTGGTTGACCTTTCTCCCGTTTATGATGTTTTTCTTCGAGTCCTTGATGAAGAAGATAGAGGTGGGGATGTATCTCTCGCTAATATAAAACCTCGCTTAAGAATGATAACCTTATACTATTTCGCGAATAAGCTAAACTATCTTGTCGTTGGCACCGGCAACAAAAGCGAGCTTGAGGTAGGATATTTTACCAAGTATGGGGATGGAGGGGTAGATATCCTTCCTATAGGTGGGCTTCTTAAAACTCAGGTTAGAGAAATAGCCCGGTTTTTGGGAATCCCTGAGAGGATAATAACTAAGCCTCCATCTGCGGGGCTCTGGGAAGGGCAGACAGACGAAGGAGAAATGGGTTTGACTTATGAAGCGCTTGATACTTATCTTCTTGAGGGTAAGGGAGATTCCAATATAATCAAGAAAATTGAGAGGATGAGGGAGAAAAGCAAGCATAAGAGGGAACTCCCTCAGATTTTCCTGCCTTAGAAATAGGGGAGGTGCATGGAAATGGCAGGTCATTCTAAATGGGCAAATATAAGGCATAGAAAGGCTCAAGTGGATGCCAAAAAAGGGAAAATATTTGCTAAGGTTATAAGGGCTATAATAACTGCTGCGCGTGAAGGAGGAGGCGATCCTGATAAAAATTCTCGTTTGAGACTCGCCATCCAATGGGCGAGAGAGGTTAACATGCCCTCTGAGAACATAAAAAGAGCTATTCAGCGCGGGACCGGAGAAATACCAGGAGCGTCGTATGAAGAAGTTAGCTATGAAGGATATGGTCCTGGAGGAGTTGCTGTTTTAGTTGAGGCGATGACGGATAACAGAAATAGAACTACCGCTGAGATAAGGCATATATTCAGCAAATATGGAGGGAATCTTGGTGAAGCTGGATGTGTAAGCTGGGTTTTCGAAAGAAAAGGCGTTCTCACCTTTGAGGGAGTTGATGAGGATCAGGTAATGGAGATAGCAATAGAAGCTGGGGCTGAAGATGTTAAAGTCAATGACGATGGTACCGTTGAAGTTTTAACCGACCCAAAGGATTTTATGGGAGTAAGAGAGGCTTTTGAAAAGGCTAATCTTAGACCGCTAAGGGCTGAGGTAACGATGCTTCCTAAAAGCACCACACGTCTTGAGGGGGATGAGGCAGTGAGGATGCTTAAACTTATGGAAGCACTTGAGGATCACGATGACGTTCAGCATGTATATGCTAATTTTGACATACCCGATGAGATAATTGAGAGAATGGGCGTAGCAGCGTGATAGTTTTGGGAATTGATCCGGGCTTAAGGGAGCTTGGCTATGCTTTTCTGGAGAAAGGCCCCACGCTTCTAAAAACCGGTACTATATATACCTCCTCGGAGCTTCCTAAGGGAGACAGGCTCAAGCTTATATATGACAGGCTGAGCGACGAAATAGAGAGGTTTAAGCCTGAGCTCCTATGTATTGAAAGTGTTTTCTTTGCAAGAAACGCTAAAAGCGCGATGCAAATAGGCGAAGTAAGAGGTGTTATTTTGCTTTTATGTGCTCAGAGAGGCATCGATGTTAAGGAAATGACCCCTCTCGAGCTGAAAAAGGCTATCACCAGCTGGGGTGGAGCTTCTAAGGAGGGGCTAAGCTTAGTTTTAAGAAGAATATATGGTTTTTCACCCTCTACTTCTCACGAGGCAGATGCCATAGCCCTCGCTCTGTGCGGATTGATCCTTTTAAAGAGGCACTTAAGATGTTTGAGTATTTAAGGGGAAAAGCTGTAGAGAAAAAGGATAATCTTATTTTGTTAGATGTAGGCGGTCTCGGATTCAGGATCTTTGTACCTGAGCGGGATTCCTCCTCCGTGGCGATAGGAGAAGAGGCGGTTTTTTACGTTTATCTGAATTATAAATCGGATAAGCTTGAGCTTTTTGGCTTCCTGAATAGAGAAGATAGAGATCTTTTTGAGAGACTTCTTAGCGTGGCAAAGATAGGAACGAGGGTTTCTTTCGAGATACTTAATAGGCTTTCCGCTAAGGAGTTCTTTAGGATTTTGGAAAGGGACGATGTTTCAGCTCTTTCCTCGATACCAAGGGTTGGAGAGAAAAGGGCTAAAAGAGTAGTTTTTGAGCTTAAAGGGGAGTTACTCAGAAATAGAGGATCATTTGCAGATGTAAGAGAGGCGCTTTTAAACCTTGGATATAATGATCGAGAAGTTAGTTTCGCTATTTCCAAGCTTCTTGAAACTGGAATTGAATCTGAAAATGTGGAAGAGCTTATTAAAAAAGCGTTGATTATTTTAAGAGGAGATGTTTAAAGTGGTGGAAAAAGCGTGGGAAAGACCCTTAAGGCCCAGGACTCTAAGCGATTTTATAGGTCAGGAGAATCTTAAAAAAAAGCTCTATTTGTTGATAGAAGCTTCTAAGAGGAGGGGGGATGTTCCAGATCACATACTTTTTTATGGTCCACCCGGTTTAGGCAAGACCACGCTGGCGAGCATCATAGCTTATGAGCTGCTTTCGCCGTTCATCCAAATTAGCGGACCTTCCATTACTCGTGCTGGGGATCTTGCCTCAATTCTTAGCGGGCTTGAAAGGGGGAGCGTGCTTTTTATAGATGAGATTCACAGGATACCTCGCTCATGTGAGGAAATGCTTTACTCTGCCATGGAGGATTTCAGAATAGATGTAGTGATAGGTAAGGGGATTATGGCGAGAACCGTGAGAATAGATCTACCTTCGTTCACTCTCATTGGTGCTACAACGAGGCTTGGCCTTCTTACTGGCGCTTTGAGGAGCAGATTCGGAGTTATAGAAAAAGTCGACTTTTATCCTATGGAGGAACTTTCAAAAATAGCAATGCGTTCAGCTACGATACTTGGTGTGGAGCTTGCCGAAGAAGCCGCTAAGGAGATAGCTTTTAGAGGAAGGGGAACGCCTCGAGTAGTTAACAGGCTTCTTAAAAGGATTAGAGATTACGCCGAGGTAAAAGGAAAATCTTGTATAGATAGAGAATTAGCTCTTGAAGCTCTTAGATTTTATGAGGTAGATGATTATGGTCTGGATGCCTCGGATCGGAGACTTCTTTCTACTATTATAGAAAAGTTTGGAGGAGGACCTGTAGGTATAGAAACGCTTGCCGCTGCTTTAAACGAGGAGCCGGAGACCATATCGGAGGTTCATGAACCCTATCTCCTGAGAATGGGATTTCTGGAGCGGACTAGAAGGGGGCGTGTGGCAACCCAAAGGGCTTATGAGCTATGGAAAAGGAGGGGTTGCGATGGAATCCTTAGGTAAAACCTTGATACTGTTTGGAGTTATAATTGCCGTTGTTGGTCTGTTTCTAACATTCGCTCCTAAGATACCTTTTCTTGGGCGGCTTCCAGGAGATATATATGTTGAAAGAAAAGGAATGGTATTTTATTTCCCCATAGTTACGAGTATTATAATTAGCCTGATTTTAACAGTTGTTTTAAATATCCTCTTAAGGAGGTGAGTGAGGTTTTTCGATTACGATCTTCCAGAGGAGCTTATAGCTCAGGAACCTGCTAATCCGCGTGATTCGTCGAGGTTAATGGTTTTAAGAAGGGATGACTCTCTGATAGAGCATGCGAGGTTTTATATGCTTCCTCGATTCCTTAAGGAAGGAGACCTTCTTGTTTTTAACAAAAGCAGGGTAATAAAGGCTCGCCTTCCCGGAATAAAAAGAAATGGAGGAGCAAAGATTGAGATTCTGCTTATAAGGAGGCTTGAGGATGATCTGTGGGAAGTCATGGCTAAGCCCGCTAAGCGCCTTAAAGTTGGTGTTGAAATCGAGTTTGGGAATAAAGGTGAATTAAGCTGTGTGGTTGAAGGGGTTCTTGAGGGGGGCTTCAGAAGAGTTAGGTTCTCATATGAAGGTAATGATTTTATGAGCTTGCTCGAGAAGCTTGGGGATGTCCCCACACCTCCATATATAAAGAAAAAAGTGAAAGATCCAAAGCTTTATCAAACGGTGTATGCTCATGTTTCTGGATCTGTTGCTGCGCCCACCGCGGGGTTCCACTTTACTGAAAGGCTTTTGAATAAGCTTAAAGCGCGGGGAATAAGGCTGGCTTTTTTAGTGCTTCATGTAGGTGCGGCAACATTTTTGCCCGTAAGAGGGGATATAAGGAAACACAGGGTTCCACCGGAATATTACGAGGTTTCTGAAGAATGTGCCCATGAGGTTAATAGTGCTTTAAGTGAGGGAAGAAGGGTGATTGCCGTTGGTACTACCACTACGAGAGTGCTTGAAGGAATAGCCGATGCAGATGGCTTTATATCTCCAGGAAGCGGGTGGACGGATTTGTTTATCCTTCCAGGGTATAGGTTCAAAGTGGTGAAAGCTCTCATAACGAATTTTCATCTTCCAAGGACCACTCTGTTAGCTCTCGTTTCAGCTTTTGCGGGAGAGGCGTTTTTGAAGAAGGCATATGAAATAGCCTTAAGGGAAAGGTATCGCCTTTATAGCTTTGGCGATGCTATGCTCCTTCTTTGAGCGAAGAAAGGAGGTGTTTTAAAGTGGGACTTGCCTTGGGGGCTTTAGTTCCACATCCTCCCATTATAGTTCCGGAAGTGGGAGGACCACACCTTTCCCAAGTTAAGAGAACGGTGGATTCTATGAAGAAGCTTGCACGCAGGATAAAGGATCTAAACCCTTCAAGATTGATAATCATAACTCCTCACAATGTAGTTCTCGAGGATGCTGTGGGCGTTCTCGTTTCCGATATATATCGAGGAAGTCTTAGGCAGTTTGGAGGTCCTACCGATTTCTCGTACCCAGGGGATAAAGAGTTTGCTTATTTTCTCCTTGAGAAGGCAAAGGAATCAGATATACCGTTGAGAGCAGTAAGAAGCCATCGTCTTGATCATGCCACTCTTGTTCCTCTGTATTACATATTTGGTTTAACATCTGACGTTCCTATAATCGTTTTAACCATTGCTTTTCTTTCTCCAAGAGAGCTTTATGAGATTGGTAGATTTATCAATGGAATAGTGGAGTGCGATCCCTCTTCTACGGTTTTAATTGCAAGTGGAGATCTTTCTCATAGACTTACTTATGATGCACCTGCAGGGTATTCTCCTCGTGGAAAGGAATTCGATAAAGAGATAGTTCGTATAATTGAAGAATTCGATGCTGAAGCGCTTCTTAAGATGGATCCGTATTTCCTTGAAGAGGCTGGAGAGTGTGGATACAGGTCTCTTGTCATGCTCTTCGGAGCTCTCGACGAATGGAAGGTTAGAACGGAGGTGCTTTCGTATGAAGGTCCTTTTGGGGTTGGCTATTGTGTTGCGATGTTTCAACCTCTTGAGAGGTTGTCTAAGAAGGAGCATCCATTAGTTAGACTTGCTCGAGATGCCGTTGAAGCTTATGTCAGGTGTGGAAAGATTATTTCTCCTCCCTCGGAACTCACACCAGAGATGAGGGAACGAGCGGGAGTGTTTGTTTCGCTTAAAAAGAGAGGACGCTTAAGGGGATGCATAGGAACTTTTCTTCCCGCATGTGAAAACGTTGCTGAGGAAGTCATAAGAAATGCAATAGCTGCTTGTAGTGAAGATCCGCGTTTTGAGCCTGTGAGAGAGGAAGAGCTTCCTCTTCTTGAATATTCTGTGGATATCTTGAGTGAACCTGAACCCGTTAGTGATATAGGTGAGCTTGACCCCAAGATTTATGGTGTCATAGTAGAAGCGCCGGATGGAAGAAGGGGACTTTTGCTTCCTGATCTTGAAGGAGTTGACTCGGTGGAAGAACAAATCTCGATAGCTTCAAGAAAGGCGGGAATATTTCCTGGAGAGCCTATTAAGATATACAGATTTAGGGTTAGGAGGTATAGATGAGAATGGCTCTTAAGGAGGCGCTGTTTTTCGAAAAGCTCAAAGGCGGAGAGGTTAAGTGTCGCTTATGTCCCCATGGTTGCGTTATACCACCGGGCGCCGTGGGGCTGTGCAAGGCAAGGGAGAATAGGGATGGTATCCTGTTTTCCCTTATATATGGGGAGTGCTCTGCCGTAAATATGGATCCCATAGAAAAAAAACCTCTTTTCCACTTTTTCCCGGGAAGTGAAATACTATCCTTGGGAACCATTTATTGTAACTTTTCCTGTAAGTTTTGTCAGAACTGGCATCTTGTTAGAGGCGATGTGAGAACGGAATATATATCCCCTGAGAGGGTGGTCGAAGTTGCCTTAGATTATAGAAGCATTGGCATAGCGTATACCTATAACGAGCCAATAATATGGTATGAGTTTGTGCTTGATACCGCCAAGCTTGCCAAAGAAAAGGGCTTGAAAAATGTTCTTGTTACTAATGGATTTATAGAAGAAGAGCCTTTGAAGGAACTGCTCCCCTTCGTGGATGCGATGAATGTTGACCTTAAAGCATCAAGTGATGATTTTTATGTAAGACTCTGCGGGGGGAAGGTTGAGCCAGTTTTAAGGACGATAGAGCTTGCCAATAATTCCTGCCTCGTTGAAGTAACTAATCTGCTTATAACGGGAGAGAATGATTCAGACGAGGATATAAAAAGCATCGTTAGTATGATCTCTGAGATAGATCCTCTCATTCCTCTGCATTTTTCCCGTTATTTCCCTCAGTATAAAATGAATAATCCTCCCACTCCCATTTCAAGGCTTTATAGAGCGTACGAGATAGCCAGAGAAAAGATGCCATACGTTTATCTTGGCAATCTCTGGGAGGAGAGATATGAGACCACATATTGCTTAAACTGTGGAAGTGCGCTTGTTAGGAGGAGGGGATACGTTATACTTGAGAATAATTTGGAAGGCAACAAGTGTTCTTTCTGTGGAACAGAAAATAGATTCATTGTTTCATAAAGGGGGTCATGCAATGGGGGAAATTCTCGTCGATGGGGAAAGTCTTCGCTTGGAAGATCTGGTGAGAGTGGCTAAATATGGATGGAAGGTGAAATTAACTAATGATGTCAAGGAAAAGGTAGAAAGATCCAGAGGGGTAATAGAGCAAGCGATAGAGTTGCGTAAGGTTATTTACGGTATTACCACTGGTTTTGGAGATCTTGCGAGGATTCTTATTCCTCCGGAGAAGGTAAGGGAGCTCCAGAGAAATCTTATACGAAGCCATTCATGTGGTGTCGGAGATCCCTTCCCTCCTGAGATAGTTAGGGGAGCTATGCTTTTGAGGTTAAATACGCTTGCTAAGGGGTTTTCTGGCGTTAGATATGAGATCTTAGAGTTCTTAGCTGAGATGATAAATAGGGATATTTGTCCCGTCGTGCCAACGAAGGGATCTGTGGGTGCGAGCGGGGATCTTGCCCCCTTAGCTCATATAGCTTTGACTATGATGGGAGAGGGAGAGGTCTTTTATAAGGGCAAACGTATACCGGCCTCTCTTGCATTGAAGGAGGAGCTCCTGCCTCCAATTGTTTTCGAAGCTAAAGAAGGTATAGCCCTCATAAATGGAACACCGGTAATGGCAGCGGTTGGAGCTCTTGCGCTTAATGAGGCTTTTAGGCTCTTTAAGCTTGCTGATCTGGCACTTTCTCTAAGCCTTGAAGCTTTAGAGGGTGTCCCCGATGCTTTTGATCCGAGGATACATAAGCTTCGCCCGCATCCTGGGCAAATGGCTTGTGCTTCTAATGTGCTTAAGCTTATTCAGGAAAGTGAAATTATATATGGAACGCAAAGGGAAAGAGTCCAGGATGCCTACTCTTTAAGATGTTCTCCGCAGGTTCATGGAGCATCGAGGGATGTGGCTTCCTTTGTTAGGAGCGTTCTCGAAAGGGAGTTTAACTCCGTTACAGATAATCCTATAGTTTTCCCCGAAAGTGGAGATGTAATATCCGGGGGGAACTTTCATGGTGAACCATTGGCTTTAAGCATGGATTTTCTTTCCATAGCACTTTCTGAAGTAGCGAATATCTCAGAGCGTAGAGTAGCTCGGTTAGTTGATGGACACTTAAGCGGTCTTCCGGACTTCCTTGTCTTTTCGAAAGGGGTAAACTCTGGGTTTATGATAGCTCAGTACGTAGCCGCTGCTTTAGCGTCTGAAAATAAGGTTTTATCTCATCCTGCAAGTGTGGATTCTATTCCGACATCTGCTAATCAAGAGGATCATGTAAGCATGGGCATGAATTCAGCTTTGAAGCTTCTTAAAGTAGTTGATAATCTTTATAAGGTACTTTCGATTGAAATTCTTGCTTCTTGCCAGGGAATAGATTTTAGAAAACCGTTGAAACCTGGGAAGGGAACGAGAGTAGCACACTCTCTTGTGAGGGAAATAATACCATTTCTTATTGAAGATGTCCCTCTTTATCTCGAAATAGCGAAAGCTGAAGAGCTTTTGAGAGGAGAAGAATTTCTCCGTGAGGTGGAGGATTCTGTAGGTGGATTACTCTGAGGGAAAGCTTAGAGGATATTTATATGTTATCTTAGCTGCTTTTTGCTGGGCTAACGTGGCTATCTTTGGGAGATTCCTTATGAAGGCAGGGATGTCTCCATATGCGGTCGTTTTCTGGAGAGCTCTCTTCGCCTGCCTTATAGCGGGTTTCTACCTTGCGTTTTCAGGAAAAAACCCGTTTGATGGAATAGAGCGAAAGGATTTTGTTTTTTATTTTCTTCTCGGAATCGCTGGAATAGGTTTTAACTATCTCGGATATTTGTCGGCGATAAGATACGTAAAAATAGCAACCGCTCTTTTAATGCTTTATACTTTCCCATCTCTCGTGGTGCTACTTGCAAGGGTGTTTCTTAAGGAAAGAATAACCGGAAGGAAGCTTATCTCGCTTTCAATTTCCATGCTCGGTATAGTTATCCTTCTGGGGTGGAATATCTCATTTTCCCTAATAGGATATGCTTGGGGCTTTCTATCAGCGGTGGGAAACGCGGCTTATGCTCTTATAGGAAGGAGATTTTCTGGAAAGGTTGACAGCTTTAAGACCCTTTTCTGGGGATTTTTCTTTGGAACGGTTTTTCTTTTCTTAGTTATGGCTTCTGTGGAAGGTGTTTCGCTTCCCGAGGCATCCGATTTTAAATACATAATTGGTCTTAGCTTTATTTCAACTTTTCTCCCCTACATGTTTTTCCTGCTTTCGTTTAAATACCTCGAAGCTGGAATGGCAAGCATAGCATCCCTCTCTGAAATTCCCATAACGAGTACGCTGGCTTTTATATTCTTCTCTGAAAAACCAGGGTGGAATCATTTCCTCGGGGGCGGTTTGATCATTCTTTCCATTCTCTTTCTCATTAAGGGAGGGGATTAGCATTGTTGTGGCAGCAGATAGTTAATGGCATATCTATAGGCAGTATATACGCTCTTATAACCATGGGATTAGCCATGGTGTATGGAATATTGAGGATACTTCATGTTGCCCATGCTGGGGTTTATACCATAGGGGCTTATCTTGGTCTTTTTTTCTTTTTTCAAACCAAAAGTTTTGTTCTTTCAGCGATTTTCTCTATGGCTATATGCGCTCTAATAGGCATAGCTATTCAGAGATTCGTTTACTATCCTCTTTTGAAGTTCCCCCCCTTTGTTCCGTTAATAGCTGGAATAGCTCTTTTTCTGGCGGTAGGAGAAATTTGCCGTTTGATAGCTGGACCCTATCCGAGGTCGTTTCCTGCGCATATTTCACTGCCTTCGATTAAAATCGGAGGCGTATTCATATCGTCAATTCAGCTTTTGATTTTCATCGCCACCGCTCTTATACTTATCTTCCAGTGGTTTATAAGCTCTAAAACGAGTTTTGGACTTATGATGCGCGCTACCAGTCAAGATCTTGAGATGGCTGAATCCATAGGAATAAATTCCAGGATGGTGGTAGCTTTGACCTTTGCTTTGGGTTCCGCATTTGCAGCCTTGGCTGGGATTCTCGTGGGGGTAAACTATAATCAAGTTTACCCTGCGATGGGGAACATGCCTGCTTATAAATCTCTTGCTTTAATAGTCGTGGGAGGGCTGGGAAGCGTTCCAGGGGCGGTTATAGCCTCTCTTCTCTTGGGGGTAGCAGAGACTTTGCTTATTGGGTATGCTAAAATACCTCTTCCAAGGGATGCCCTTGCTTTTATAGCTATGATAATCTTTCTTCTTATCAAACCTCAGGGACTTTTCGGAGGGAGGAGATAGCGGATGGGATATGTTTTTACCGTTCTGACGATGCTTCTGATAAGTGCCATTTCCGTTCTTGGCCTAAATGTGATTCTGGGGTATGCGGGGCAGATATCTTTAGGACACGCTGCTTTTATGGGAATAGGCGCGTATGCCTCTGCTCTTCTGGCAACTAAGGCTCATCTCCCCTTTTGGTTATGTCTCCCCCTGGCGATATTGATTTCTGGAGCTATTGGCTTTCTGCTTGGTTTACCAAGTCTAAGAGTTAAGGATGATTTCCTTGCCATAACCACCATAGGTATAAACTTCATTGTTCAGGCAATTTTCCTTTACGTGCCTTTCTTTGGAGGAGCTCTTGGGATAGGAGGGATTCCAAGGCCCAAGATAGGAAACTTTATCTTGAGAGGGGAGTACTACTTCGCACTTGTCCTTGTCCTGTTTGTTATAAGCATTTTGATATCTCTGAGATTTCATCGTTCATGGGCTGGCCTCGCTTCTGAAGCTATGAGGGAGGATGAAATAGCAGCGAGTGTTATTGGTATAAATCCCAAAAGGTTTAAGCTTATGGCTTTCGTGCTGGGTAGCGCATATGCAGGAATGGCTGGTTCGCTCTATGCTCATTTTATGGGATTTATAAGCTCCGAGGACTTCGGCTTCCCCTTATCTGTGACCTTTTTATCCATGCTCGTTTTCGGGGGGGTGGGGACTGTGAGAGGAAGCGTTCTGGGAGCCTTTATCCTCGGAGCTTTACCGGAATTTTTAAGACCTGTAGCAGAGTATAGGCTTCTTCTCTACAGCGTTCTTTTACTTCTCATGCTAAGGTTCTGTCCTCAAGGGCTGGTAGGAATTTTCAGGTTAAAAAACAGGCGCTTATTGTAGGTCTGGATTGCTGCAGAGTTCTGCGAGTCTCTTTAAAAATCTCGCTGCGGGAGCGCCATCTATTACCCTGTGGTCGAAAGTAAGGGAGAACCAAATCTTCTCAGTGAACTTTATGCCGTTCTCTGTGAGCTCGGGAACCTTTCTTGTTCTACCTATGCCGAGTATGGCAACCTCCGGTGGATTTATAACTGGAGTAAATATATCTATATCGATCATACCAAGATTGGTTATCGTAAACGTGGATCCCGTTATATCATCTAATGTGTACTTTTTGCTTTTTACCTTTTCCGCCATGTTAAGGATTTCCTTGGCTATTTCCTCAATTGATTTCTCGTTTGCTTTTCTTATAACAGGGACAAGTAAACCATCCGGTGTATCGAATGCAACGCCCATATTAACATCATCATATATGCGTATCTTTTCTCCATCGAAGTGAGCGTTAAACTCCGGAAACTCTGTGAGAAGATTGGCTATGAGTTTAACGAATACGGCGGTTAAGCTTATTTTCACGCTCGAATTTTCCTTTAACTCTGCAAATTTTTTTAGAAGCTTGCTTACATCTATTTCCATCGTTTCCGTTACGGGGACGACGCTATGGAACGACTTAGACAGCCTCTCTGCGATAGTTCTTCGTATACCACTTAAGGGAATTTCTTTAAAGCCCGGTTTTTCTTCTTTCTTCTCAAGGGAAGCAATATAATTTAGAACGTCCTGCTTGGTGATCCTTCTTCCTTCTCCGGTTCCCTTAACAAGCCTCAGATCGATGCCTTTCTCTCTGGCTATTCTTTTAGCGAGCGGGGATGCGTTTATTTTCTCCTCCATCTCTATTCTTTTCTCTTCTTTTTTTTCTTCTTTCTCTCCTACTGTTTCCTCCTTTTCCTTGTAAGCTTCGTATTCGGATTTTGTAAGCGCGATAAGCGCTATTGGAGTTCCAACTTTTGCCGTTTCTCCTTCTTTCACGAGTATTTTTGCTACTATTCCATCGACGGGGCTGTCTATGGTGTTGGTTATCTTCTCGGTAGAGATCTCTACGATAGGTTCGCCTTTTTTAACCTCGTCTCCTTCCTTTTTAAGCCAATTTTCAACCTTTCCCTCCTCCATGGTCAGGCCGAGCTTTGGCATTAAAAGCTCATACATTTTCTAAAACCTCCTTTATTGCATTTACTACGTCTCTCTTGTCCGGAACTACTGCTTCCTCTAATGGCGGAGAGAATGGGTGAGGAACGTTCTTAGCTCCTACTCTTTTGATGGGAGCGTCAAGGTATTCAAAAGCTTCTTCATATATGGTAGAAGCTACTTCGGCTCCCCATCCAGCTCTTTTCCACGTTTCGTGTGCGATTACCGCCTTGTGCGTTTTCTTAATGGATTTTACAACGGTTTCCTTATCCCATGGTACGAGAGTTCTCAAATCTATAACCTCCACGCTTATTCCCTCTTCTTCGAGTTCCTTCGCTGCTTCAAGCGATTCCAAGACCATTCTCGATGTTGCTATAACGGTTACGTCGTCTCCCTCTCTTTTTATGTCTGCCTCACCGAAGGGAATTAGATATTCTTCTTCGGGAACTGGACCTTTGGTCTTGTACAATCTCTTATGCTCGAAGAATATAACGGGGTCATCGCTTCTTAAAGCTGTTTTCATTAGACCTTTAGCATCATATGGGGTTGATGGAATTACCACTTTTATTCCTGGTATGTGCATAAACACGGTTTCTATAGACTGTGAATGATGTGCGGCTGCCGATCTTGCCACGCCATCGGGACCTCTAAGTATTATTGGAAGCTTTCCCTGGCCCCCGGACATGTATCTTATCTTCATTATCTGATTAACTATAGAGCACATTCCAGTGAAGAGAAAATCCGCGAAATGAAATTCGACTATGGGTCTTCCTCCAGCAAGAGCTGCTCCCACGGCTGAGCCGTAGATTACCTCCTCCGATATAGGAGTATCTATAACCTTTTCCTTGAACTTTCCAAGAATACATTTGTAGGTTCCAAATATTCCTCCCTGTTTGGCTATATCCTCTCCATAGGTAAAGATAGCTGGGTTCTTTTCCATTTCCTCCCTTATGGCTTCACAAATAGCTTCAGAAAAGGTAATCTCTCTCATCTTTTCTCCCCCCCTTAGTAATCATATTTTCTGTCATCGATGAACATATCGGTTAAAGCATCTTCAGGTGGGGGAAATTCGCTTTTTTCAGCAAATTTAACGGCCTCTTCGATTTCGTTCTTTATCTTGTCCCATATCTCTTTCTTCTTGATTTCCGTGAGAATGCCCTTCTCGAATAGAAGCTTTTCAAATCTGCCTATTGGTTCTTTTTCCCAGAATTTCTTTACCTCTTCCTTGCTTCTATAGAGCTCGGGATCTCCGACGAAATGCCCCTTTAATCTGTAAGTTTTAGCTTCTATAAGCGTTGGGCCCTCTCCTTTACGTGCTCTTTCTATTGCCTCCTTTGCTGCTTCATACACAGCAAGAACGTCGTTTCCGTCTACGGCGATTCCGGGCATGTTATAAGCCACTGCTCTTGAGGATATGTCCTGAACGGAAGTAGTCTCAGGCATATAAGCCGTTGATGCATACATATTATTCTCGCAAACAAAGATTACAGGTAGCTTATAAACCGATGCCCAGTTTAATCCCTCGTGAAACGTTCCTCTATTTGAGGCTCCATCTCCAAAGTAGCATACCACTACCTGATCGCTCTTTTTGACGAGCTTTATAGACATCCCTGCGCCCACTGCTATCGGAATGCCACCTCCAACCACCCCGTTTGCTCCAAGAACTCCCAACGAAAAGTCCATTATGTGCATGGAACCTCCCTTGCCCTTGCAATACCCCGTTTTCTTCCCATATAGTTCTGCCATCATTTTCTTTACATCAGCGCCCTTGGCTATCATATGTCCATGTCCTCTGTGTGTGCTTGTAATATAATCATCTGGCCTTAGATTTGCTGATACGCCCGTTGCGATGGCTTCCTCCCCGACATAAGAGTGGATAAATCCGGGGATCTTGCCTTCAAGAAACAGTTCTTCAGCTTTCGTATCGAAAAGCCTAATTTTAACCATAGTCTCATATAGCGATAGGAGATCCATCCCCATCTTTGAAACGCCACCTCCTCGCTCAAGTTTAGCCGTTTAAATTTTATCTTAAATTTTTCTATGTAGCAACCCCTCAAAAATGAAGTTATAAATGGTATAATCTAAATTAGCTTTAAAAAGGAGGTGGTATTTTTTGACTGGAAGGATGAAAGCCTTATTAAAAGATAGCGAGGGAACGGGCGCTCGCTTGGTTGAGGTCGATATTCCCAAGCCAGGAGAGGGCGAAGCTCTCGTTAAGGTTATTTATACTGCTATTTGTGGTACCGATCATCATATCTATACTTGGAACTCATGGGCTCAGGAAAACGTTAAACTTCCCCATATATTGGGGCATGAGTTCGTGGGGGAGGTTGTTGAACTGGGGCCTGGAGTAAGCCGTGTTAGAGTGGGGGACATCGTTTCAGCAGAAACGCATATATTCTGTGGGAGATGTAAGCAGTGCTTAACCGGTAATGAGGGTATATGCAGATTTATGAAAATACTTGGTGTTACCACGCCCGGCTCCTTTGCGGAATACATAGTAGTCCCTGAAAGGGTTCTTTGGAAAAATCCTGAAAATATTCCACTTAAGCATTGTGCTGTTGAGGAACCACTTGGCGTTGCTCTCGAAGGCGTTTTGGCAGAAGATGTTTCTGGGAAAACCGTCTTTGTTACTGGCTGTGGTCCTATAGGACTTTTTGCCATTTCAGTGGCCAAGACTTCTGGAGCAAGCAAGGTATACGCGAGCGATGTAAAGGAATATAGGCTTTCCATTGCGAAAGAGGTAGGAGCGGATGTTCTCCTCGATCCTCGGAGCATTGATCCGGTTGAGAAAATTATGGAAGATACTGGAGGAGATGGGGTAGATGTCGTTATAGAGTGTTCCGGTTCGACTAACGCGCTTATTCAGGGACTAAATGCGCTATCTAAGGGGGGAAGGGTGAGTCTCGTTGGGCTCTTCAGCAGGGAGATAACGCTTGAATTGAACTCAAGTTTGGTGTTTAAAGCAGCGAGAGTTTATGGAATAAGCGGAAGAAAGATCTTCTCCACTTGGTGGAAGGTCAGAGAGCTTCTTCAGAACGGAAAGCTGAACATTGATCCCATAATTACCCATGAACTTCCGCTCGAGAGATTCGAAGAGGCTATGGAGCTTATGGAAAAAGGAGAGTGTGGGAAGATACTTCTCAGGCCTTAGTCCATAGTTAATCCTCCATCTACATCCATGATTTCGCCTGTTATGTGGTTTGCCATTTCAGATGAAAGGAAAATGATAGCATGAGCCACGTTTTCGGGTTTTCCGAATTGACGCAAGGGTATGTTTTCTATGAGGGCCTTGCGCTTATCATTTGGTAGTCCACTTAGCATTTTGGTTTCAGTGGGTCCCGGGCATACGGCATTGACGTTTATGCCGTGGGGCCCACCTTCTCTTGCTAACGCTTTAGTAAAGGCTATTACCCCTCCCTTAGAAGCCGAGTATATGGCATTTCCGAATATTCCTCCCCCTCTTTTCCCAGCGATGGAGGCCACGTTTACGATCTTTCCGCTTTTTTGCTTTATCATGTGGGGAAAAACCTCAAGACATGTGTTAAAAACGCCCATTAGGTTGACAGCTATGACTCTTTCCCACTCTTCGGGAGTGCATTCCACAAACGGCTTCGTATAAACTATGCCGGCGTTATTAACGAGGATGTCTATTTTGCCATACTTTTCAAGCGTAATCGCTATCGCTTTCCTAACGCTTTCTATATTTGATACATCGGTTTTGATGAAAATTCCCCTTCCTCCATTTGATTCTATTTGTTTGAGTGTTTCTTTACCTTCTCTCTCAAGGAGCTCCAAGATTACAACTGAAGCTCCTAATTGAGAAAAAAGAAGGGCGGTAACGCGTCCTATGCCTCTACCGCCCCCCGTTATTAACGCAACCTTATTTGAAAAGCTTATCATTTTATCTCAGCTCCTCTTTCTATTGAATTTAAATAAGGGAAACTCCGTTTCCTCGTCGAGCTCTCTCCTTATCTCTATATCTGGAAGTTCCCTTATAACCAATTCTATGGTGGCTAAAACAGGATTTCCTCCTTTTACTATATGTCCTGCATGAATCTTCCTTCTTTCATCTGAAACTATCCCATGGAGATGGACAACCACTTCTCCTCTACCATCCTTCCCTATAATTCCGTTTCCGCAAAGGAATTCCAAGGGTCCCTCAACAGATACCGGTTCGCAATATCTGGTTTTGAGCTTCTTAGTTTCGTCCTTTACGGCGTACACGAAAGTAAACTTTCTCAAGCTTCCAAGCATTACATCTATACTGCCACTTTCCAAGCCATGCTTTCTGCATATATTAAGGACTCCTTCTATAAGATCGGTTCCGGGAAGGATTCTCCCCACAATAAGTCTTCCGCCCTTGCACTCAACGGAAGAGGTTCTGACTTCCTCCTTCATGAGTTTTCTCCTCCTTTTTAATCTCACTCCTTACTTAAAGGTTACATTCGGGAACCATGTTACTATTTGGGGGAAAATTATACAGAGCGCTAATCCTATCGCTTGCAGGCTTACGAAAGATAAAACTCCCTTATAGATATCTTTTGTGGTTACCTCTGGAGGTGCTACCCCCTTCAGGAAAAATATGGCATAAGCAAACGGTGGGGTTAAGAATGACATCTGAAGATTAACCGCTATGAGCACTGCAAAGTAGAGAGGATC
>JAGHDO010000080.1 GCA_021159885.1 Synergistota bacterium
CCCACCAGAGATAGGAAAGGGTTATAATGGGAGCTACAAGATGCCTTAACGCATCTAAAGCCACATCAAAGCGCCCATTCAATATCCCATCGAGAACATATAATCCCGTATAAACCTTAAAGTGAGAGGAGCTAACCACATTTTGAGCCCAGATTGATAGTCTCCCCGGGGGAAACCAACCTAAAATGCCATAAAAAACAAAGAGAATTAAAATACCAAAAACGAACGTGGGAAGAGACCAGCCCACCACTGCAAACACTCTTATTATCTGATCAAGAAATTTATCTCGATGAACTGCGGATATTATTCCAAGCCATATTCCGACCCACACCACCGGAATAACAGCAAATATCGCAAGCTCAAGGGTGGCAGGGAACCTACTTAATATGGCATCCCCGACAGGCTGATGCGCTACCTCGGACCAACCGAGGTCAAAATGAAGGAGCTTCTTCAACCAGCTCAGGTACTGAACCCAAGCGGGCCTATCCAAACCATACTTATGAAGGAGTCTCTGAAGATTCTCAGGAGTGGCATTTTTGAGCTCTTCAGGGCTCTTAATATAAGTTGCAAGTCTTTCCACCGGGTCAAGAAGCTGCATCATGAAAAATATAAGAAGAGTCACACCCAGCAGTATAAACGGTAAAAGAATTAACCTCCTTACTATATAAGCGATCATAGCTCATCTACCCCTCAAGCTTAAAATTATTAAAGGGGAGGACAGCATGCTGTCCTCCCCCTTCCAATCATCAGAAGAACCTACTTGTCCGACTTCCAGAGGCTGTAGAAGTCCTGACCAGGTCTCATCGGATTGTAATACCAGCCCTTTACCCATGTTCTCTCAACATGAGTTCCCATAGCCTGATAGAGCAAGATATGCGGAGCATACTCATACTCCTTCTTCTGAAGCTCAAAGTAAAGCTTTTCCCTCTCTTTAGGATCGGTAGTCTGCATGGCTTTCTTCATAAGAGGATCGAACTCCTTCTCAGCGAGTTCAACCGCATTCTTACCCTGATATCCCATAAACGCTCCTCTGCTTCCCAAGAAGGGCTGGACGAAGTTATGAGGATCGGGAAAGTCAGCAAGCCATCCTATAAGGAATATAGTCAGGTTTCCTTCTGTTAGATTAGAGAGGTAGGTAGACCATTGTACCCCTCTGACCTCTATTCTAAACTTCGGATTCAATCTACGAGCGTTTCTCGCTATCATCTCAGCCGCAACCTTTCTCTGCTCGTTGCCCGCGTTATAGAGTATCGTGAATTTAAATCCTTTCTTCCAGACCTCGCCGTGCCAAGCCTTCATAAACTCCTCCTTAGCCTTCTTAAGATCGAAATGGTACCTTGGCCCATTCGGATTATATCCAAGTAACCCCTTCGGGATAACCCCCGTCGGATGGAGAGCATCTCCTCCCCAAACATCCCTTATATAAGTTTTCCAGTCAAAGAGATAACAGAATCCTCTTCTTACATGAATATCGCTGAAGAAATCGGAGGGAATACCGTTTCCGTCAAGCTTACCACTGCCAACATTGGGATTCCCCTCAACCCTTATGTTGAAGTTAAAGAAAGCAGCCTGCATGGTTAGCGTGGGCAATCTTCTTACGATTCTTACACCCTTCATTTTTTCAACCTGGGGAAGGTATTGTCTCGGAACGTAAATCATATCGGCGTCTCCTCTTTCAAGGAGCATCCTCCTTGTAGCCCACTCGTCCACCTTCTTAATGATTACATACTTTATCTTTGCGGGCTTTCTCCAATAGTTATCATTCCTCTCAAGCTTGATATACTGGCCCTTCACCCATTCAACGAGCTTAAACGGACCCGTGCCGTTCATCTTAGAGTAGATAGGATCATCCTCTTTCTGAGGATCATGATACTTCCACCACTCATCCGGCGTTCCGGGCCAACATCCCTGTTCAGCACACCATTTCTTGCTGAGGATCGCAGACCAACTCGCGCCCTGAGCTAATATGCTCAAGAATGGTGGGAAAGGCTTAACGAGGTGGAAAATAACATTGTCTCCCTTAACCTCAACAGCCTTATCGATCATATTATAGATCTCCATCATCGCTTTCTTATACTGCGGCTTAAGCTTGCCATCCTTGGTAAAGAGATCATCCCACTTTTTAACACCAGTCTTGGCCTTCACGAGATCCTCAAGGCTCTCGTATCCAAGCAAGGGATCAAGAAGCATCCAGCTGGGTCCCCCAGCTCTGTCAAGAATCATGCATCTTTTAATAGAGTAAGCAACATCCTCAGGCGTAAGCTCATAACCGTTATGGAACTTTACTCCCTTCCTGATCGGGAAAATATAGGTTTTTCCTCCATCTTTTATGAGACCGTTTTCGACCGAGGGAACTTTAGTAGCAAGAAGAGGCACAAACTCCTTAACACTTTTTCCCTTATAAGCAATAAGGTTTTCATAAACGTTATAGATAACCTCGTTGCTGGCGGTATCATAGGCGAAATGAGGATCGAGCGTATTAACATCTCCGACTGTAACCTCGATGATGGTATCTGGGTGCTTAACAGCAGCGAATGCGCTCAGCGAAAGAGCCAGAGCCCCAATAAGCACCGCGATAAAAACATACCTCAACCTCACAAAATAACACCTCCTTGAAGTTAAAGCAGCTTTGTTTAAAAAAATTATAGCATCTTATTGATGGGAAAACTATATCTTTCACAGATATATTTGAACCTTTTCATTCAGAAAGCTTCCAACTTTGCCCAGCCTATGGGCTTCCAGTGACCTCCGTCATTCCAGAGAAGACGAGTAATGGGAAAAGGGTTAGATTTTTCACCATTAATAATCCCAAGGCTCCGTTCTCTAAATCTACCTCGCAGCTTCTCTATGTCATCGCCCCAGAGCATATCAATCGTTTTCCCGAAAAAGGTGGTTCCCCTACCTATAAGCATCAAAGCCTCTCCTTCAGACAGACTATCGAGCTTTTTCCTAAGATCGTTATAGAAATTTAATATTCCCCTAACCTCCCCACCTCTGAGGCGCTCTATCTCATGATTTATAAAATCCCGTGCAAACTCGTTCAGAAATCCGAAAATGGTCTTTATAGCTCTTTCTTCCTCATATCTCAAAAAGCTCCAGAAATTAGAAGCTCTTTCGTATATAGGGCTGTTCCCTTTAAATAGGTTTATCTCTATTTCCACTTCTTTCCCTTCATCAAAACACTCAAGATAAACTGGCACTCTCCTTTCGCCTTGACCAATGTTATAGGAGTAGCAGGGAACGACAACAAAATCAGAACGAGGAATAGAATCACTATCTCTTACCCTGAGAACCTTTAAAAAGTCGTCTTTAGCATCATACTTAGAGCTCTTTGAAAACTTGGAAGAGAATACCTTAAATTGCAAACTGGAATTCTGGAAAGCAAATTTGGCCTTATTCCCAAGCTTTCTCTCAATATCAGAAAAGCTTTGATTGATCCTTTCAAGAAACGCATACGCGAGAGCGGTTCTTATGCTCCCCTTAATACTGCTTCCGGGGATATATTTCCGACCAGCTGAGGAGATAAAAGAGGAAATTTGGGGAGCTGAATTCTTATTCCGCTCTATCCCCTTAAGCCTAAGAAAATTCTTTTTAGAAAAAAGCTTACTGAAATCTTCCTGAGAAATGCCATGCTCGGCCAAAAACTCTGTTAAACTGAAGCTATCACTTGATCGCTTAATCTTGATAACATAGTCATTAATAATACCTAACTCTTCCAGCATCCTCAAAAGAACTTCTCTATTCACTAATCCAAACTGATTCTTTATCCTAACATAATCCATAAGGGGACTTAAATACTCTTCCGGTCCAGCACCTATAAAAATGGGCGTTATAGTCTTAAGCTTTATCCTCATTTCCTACCACCTGCCGGAATCAGGAAAGCCATTCCATTCCTGAAAACTCCGAAGCTTTTCCCTTCCTCCTCCAGAAGAAGCCCTTTGACCTTTCCGCTATAAAAGCAACCCTCCGAAAGCATCATCAAGCGCGACTTTTTAAGGCTTCTTCCTCCTCCCGCATAAACAAAGCCATCCTTCTTAACAAGCAAGAAGGAAACAAGTTTATCAAGCTCCTTTCGATCCGGATAAACCAGAGAAAGCCCAACATAGCCGAGGGGATTTTCCACCTCTTTAAAGATCTCCTTTTCCTCAATTTCCACATGAGCGAAGATCCCTTTGCGTTCGTTTCTTCCTCCCCCAAATCCCTCATCTGCGAGAAAGCGAATAGAGCTTTCCAGTTTTCTTTTCCACTCGGTGGAAGAACACTCGCAAAGGAAAAAGAAAGCAAGCGGTGAGCGAACGAAAATTCCCTCGATAAAAAATAACAGATTCGAGGAATATGTTAATCTGTCTATCGAAACATGAGGAACCTCCATCACATTAAAGCGCGGTGGTCCCTCCAAGACTTCTTTCGGAAGCTCGTCTTCGAAAGAACAGAACTTCTCGCCCCAGAAGATCTTATATTTCCCAAGCTCACAGGAATGATGATATTTCCCGTCTTCATCACGCTCTATCGTGGAAAGAAATTTCTCAAAAACCTTAAGCGAAAGCCATTTTACCCTTTTAACCTTTTTTCTATCGATTCCCTCACCGCTCTCTCTCTTCCCCTCTTTCCGCTTAAAAGCCAAGATGGGCCTGGGAAAGAAGAAAATTTCCACGCCTTTGTGTAAGATCATGGGGAAGATCGATGAAATAGATATCTCCCCCGCTTTAAAAGTATCAAAGAAAGCATTTAGCTCTTTCTCACCGTAAAGTTCAAAAATCGCATTAGAAATAGCACCGAAAAGGGAAGCCGAATCAAAGGAGAGATCTTTCCAGCTTAGAACCGTTCTTTCGCCCGGTAAAAGTTTGAATATGATCATTTTGTCCCCTCTTTTTCCTTCTTTAGCTCGCCCTTAACCGTGTCAATAATATTTTCAATATCCGCTTCTGAAAGATCCTCTGCTTTATCGACTTCCTCCTCTTCTCCCTTCCCCTCATAGTAATCACGTCCTCTAAACCTTATACTTATATTTTCAAATTTAACTGCGCCATAGCCTCTCGAACCATGTCCTCCAAGATAGTCATCCTCAAGAAGTCTCATACCTTCAAAGAGCGTTTTCAGGAGGTCAACATCACTCTCATCCAGTAGCTTCAAGCTCATCTCGAAATCAAACCGAGCCCCAGCAGGAACCCTCTCTACCTGACGCGGATTCGCGGCAGAGGTAAGCCTATCGATAGAGTTTTCGTATTTCACCTCAGTGTAAGCCCCTCCAAGGATATCAGCTTCCTTGAAATACCCATTCCAGTAATCCTTGTCAAGAAAAGCATCCCTTACGGCTAATCTTGTTGGATTAAACGGAAGTTTATTTTCATTCGCAGGTACACCAAAAAGCTTGCAAATCTCGCATTCTCCACAGCAACATGGGCCACCCTTGAATTCGGGCCTTTCTCCAGAAGCGATAAGTTGGTTATA
>JAGHDO010000081.1 GCA_021159885.1 Synergistota bacterium
ATGGAGAGAAAGTTACTTGAGCTATATTATCTATGGGGATATAATGATAAGCATATTTCCTTAAAGCTTGGCAGGTCTCGAAGCTGGGTTAACTTAAAGAGAAGGAGGTTGGTGGAAAGCCTTAGGAAGCAGGGATGAGGAAGAAGGGGCTCTTCGTTAGACTTCCGTGTCTCCTTTTAACTATTTTCTTGGGGGCGATTTTTCTCTATCACATATCAATGCTTGAAAAAGAGCTTTTTAATAGAGAGATTTTAAACTCAAAGGGTATTCTTGAAGCGATAAGCTATCCGCTTGTAGATACCATTCATGCTCTTAAGGAGTCGCTTTATGTCGCTTCTCGTTTGCCTGCAGCTTTGGATCTTCGTGGGGAGAGGCTTTTAGATTTACTTATGTCGCTTTATAGGGCTCATGAGAGAAGCATTTACCTCGTTGGGAGGATATCAAAAGATGGTATAGTAACTCAGACATATCCTTCAGATCCAGAGATGATTAACAGAGACCTAAGTGGTAGATTGGCTTTTAAAAGATTGTATGTTTATAGAATCGCAACTGTGGGGGATATTTTTCTCTTAAGTGGAGGAAGAGATGGAGTTGGAGTATATGTTCCGGTATTTAAGGATAAGGCTGTTTTCCACGGAGCCTTATTTTACGTTGTCAATTATAAGGTAATGCTCTTTGATGTCCTTGATCCACTTCTTCTTTCGTTTAATACGCCTTGGCGCTATCTCGTGCTTGATGATAGAGGCTTGATTCTTCTGGGAGGAGAAGCAATTGGAAGAGCTTTTACTCCTCTCGTTTGCTATGAGACGGAGCTTCAAGGGCTTAGGAAATTGCTTTATAAGCTTTTCTCGGGAGAAGATGAGGGAGTCTTAGAGCTTAAGGGAAAGGAGAATAGGGTATGGCAGATTTCCTATAAAAGGATTCCTTTGGGAACAGGGGTGAACTGGTATGTCGCTCTTTATGCTTTAAGAGAGGCGATTCTGGGAGAAGGGCTTTCCATTTTTCCGTTTCTTAAGGCTTCTGCTATAACTTTAACGGCGGTGTTTTCCTTAATGATACTGCTTTTTCATCGTAAAAAGAAGGAGCCGGGGGAGGGGCTTAGGCCCGCTCCAAAGGATACCATAGAGCTTCTTTCTCTCAAAGGAAAAGTAAAGGAGCTTACAGAAAGCTTGAGGAGAAGTGAGAAGGAGGTAAGGGAAACCTGGGAAGTTTTAAAAGAGAGTCAGAGGCTTTTTCCCGGTTTAATAATAGTGTTTGACTCCTCTTTAAGGATAATCTCTGCCAGCGAGGGAGTTAAGGATATAGGGGTTGATCCAGAGGAAATTAAAGGTAAGAATTTGCTCGATTTATTTGCTCCGAAGGAGAGAGATTCAGTAAGAACTGCGATTAGGGATCTTGAAGGGGAAGTAGAGGTTAAAGGGAAGGTTTATCGCTTGAGAGTAGGGGCACTTGAGGATGGTAGGTTTCTGCTTATGGGAAGCGATATAAGCGATGAAAAGAGAAGGAAGGAGCGTCTTGAGGAATCCTGGAGGCTTGCGATCCTTGGAGAGGCGCTAACAAGTGTAGTTCATGATATCGCTCAGCCACTTTCTGCGATAAAGGCGTCAATATATTCACTTAAAAGGGGGCTTGCCGATGCTGGAGCTGATGTAATGATGAGGATTCATGTGATAGAGGAGAACTTAAAGCGTGTAGATAGCATTCTGGAGCATTTGAGAGATTTTGCCTCGGGTACTAAGCGCTCGGGTAGGGAGAAGTTTAATCTGAATGAGCTTATAAAGGATGTTGTGGAGAGAATAATGCTTCCAGAATTTAAGGAAGCGGGAATAGAGCTGAAATTGGAGCTTGAGGAGAAACTTCCCCGTCTTAGAGGGGATCCTTATAGGATTGAAGAGGTGATCGTGAATCTTCTTTCTAATGCGGTGAGCGCGCTTAAGGAGGCTTCGAAGAGGGTGATAACTATTAGGACGCGTTATTTGCGAGATAAGGCAGCTGTTTTACTTGAGATTTCGGATACCGGTAGGGGAGTGCCTGAAGAGATAGCCGATAAGATATTTAACGCCTTTTTCACTACCAAGGAGAAGGGGGAGGGAACGGGAATGGGTCTTCCCATCTCGCGGAGGATCGTTGAAGAACATGGGGGCAGGATATACTTTGAGAATAATCCGGAAGGAGGAACGACTTTCTATGTTGAGATCCCAATCCATCCCCCCTAAGGGGGACGTCCTTTTAGTGGAGGATGAGGAGCTTTTAAGAAAGGAGCTCGCCTTAGCTCTAAGACTGGAGGGGTTCAATGTTTTTGAAGCGAGTAATGGAAAGGAAGCGCTTGAAATACTTTCGGAAAGAGAGATAGATGTCGTTATAACCGATATAAGAATGCCTTGTATGGATGGAATAACGCTTCTCAGGAAAATAAAGGATATAGATCCTTTAGTGGAGGTCATCTTGATTACAGGGCATGGAGATGTTAACACGGCTATAGCGGCGGTTAAGTATGAGGCCTTCGATTTTCTTAGAAAGCCTGTTGATGTGGAAGAGCTCGTATTAACACTTAAGGATGCCCTAACTAAGAGGAAAGCGAACATTGAAATGAAGCGCTATCAGGAACACCTTGAAAGGAAGGTAATAGAGAAAACCGTTTCCCTGAGAGATGCGATGGATAGCCTTGAGAGACTTTCTGAGGGAATAATGAAGGCGTTAGCGAGTGCTATAGAAGCACGAGATCCATATACGGAGGGACATGGTAAAAGAGTGGGGGAGTACTCAGCTTTGATAGCAAGAGAGCTGGGGCTTAACGGAAATGATGGCATTTTTAAGCTTGCAGGACTTCTTCATGATATAGGTAAGATAGGCATACCGGACAGCATATTGTTAAAGCCCTCTTCGTTAACCAAAGAAGAGTTTGAGATTATAAAGCTTCATCCTGTTTTGGGATATATGATAGTTGAACCCATAGAGTTTCTTGGGGAGGCTAAGGACTGGATAAGATGCCATCACGAGAGGTTAGACGGTAGTGGGTATCCATCGGGTCTTAGTGGGGACCAGATTCCGCTTGGAGCAAGCATACTAGCGGTTGCGGACATTTTTGATGCCTGTACTTCCGCGAGGGCTTATAGACCTCCTATGAGCGTGGAAAGGACTCTCGAAATCATTGAGAAGGATGCAAAAGAGGGGAAGCTTGACCCTGAGGTAGTTAAGGTGGCTTTGAAGGTTTTTCGAGAGATAAAGCCAAAAGAGAAGGTTTCTTCAATTCTTTCCTTCCTCATAGAAGAAAAAATAAGGAAGAAAATGAGAGGGTGAGCGGTTGAGGGAGATTCTCTTTCTACCTGCAGGATTATCTCTTTTCCTGTTTGGAATAAGAACATCAGGTGAAGGACTTAAGGAGCTTCTTGGAGGAAGACTAAAAAGGCTCTTCGAATCGGTGAGCAGGTACAGAAGCCTTTCTCTGCTGGTCGGTGTGCTTCTTTCAGTCGCCGTTCAGAGTAGTACGGCGGCTACATCGCTCCTTGCGAGTATGATAAATGCGGGTATTCTGACCTTTCTTCAATCTGTTGATGTAATGATAGGTGCCAGTCTTGGAACCACAATTACAACTCAGATACTTGCCTTTAAGGTTTCATCTTATTCACCATATCTTCTCTTTATAGGGTATATCATGTCTTTTTGGCTCAAAGGAAAAGCGCGAAATGTGGGGAGAGTGATATGGGGATTTGCGATAGTCTTCTTCGGAATGCTTCTTACAGAGGAAGCACTCTCTTCCATAAAAGGGAGTCCCGTCTTTGCTCTTTTTAAGAAGGAAATGTCCCCTCTTTATCTTTTTGCGCTGAGTTTTGCCTTCACCACCATCTTTCAAAGCAGTGCTTTGACCCTTGGACTTGCTTTATCGATGGCGTCTCAGGGATTGCTTTCACTTCAAGGGGCTTTTTTCGTTATACTCGGAGCTCATGTAGCCGCTTCCTCTACGGTTCTTTTGGTCTCTCTTGGAATGAGGAGAGAAGCGCTTGCCCTCGCATGGTCATCTTTTATATATAAAGCTCTTGGATCGGTTTTTATCTCGCTGATGGCGCTCCCTCTTGTTAAACTTGCATCTGCTCTCTCTTTATATCCCCCAAGGCAAGTTGCTCTTCTTCATCTTGAGGTTGCCTCGATTAACGCAATTTTATTCTGGTTTTCCACTTCCTTCCTTGTTCGCCTTTCTATTAGATTTGCTTTTTCCCGCGAGGGCGTTGAGGATTTTGAAAAACCGCTTTTTCTG
This sequence comes from Synergistota bacterium, assembly GCA_021159885.1. Classification (NCBI taxonomy): domain Bacteria; kingdom Thermotogati; phylum Synergistota; species Synergistota bacterium. The sequence continues at coordinate 4,256 of JAGHDO010000081.1, forward strand.
GAAGAGAGAGCTCTCGCTCTTCCAGAATGGGCATGCTATCTTGCGACTAAGGAAACGATAAGGGTTGGGGAGATGCTTGAATATCAACTTCTGAGGGCGAAGTATCTTCTTTTGGGAGAGGAAACGAAAAGAGAGCCATTTGCGAGCATTAGTGATTCCATCTTTCGTCTCGTTGATTCGGTTGCTTCCTACGTTGGTAAGGTTGAGGGAATGCCAGAGGAGAAGCTAAGGCTCTTTACGGTCTTAGGGGATATAAAGCAAGCAAGTGGAATCTTGAGAGATTCTATTCTCTCTCTCTTGGAAAATGGTTTCCAGCGGGAGGCAAGAGGAAGGGAAGAGAAGATAGAAGAGATAATGGACAATTTGTCCGAACTTCTTAAGGTCTCCCTTGGAGCGTTTGCTCTTTCTGATAAACTTATGATAAGAAAGGCGAAGGGCCTTAAGCGTTTTATGGAGAGGGAGATAAGGGAATTTTTAATTACCGAGAAGCTTGAGGGGAATAGCCTATGGCTTGACTTTTCCTCTTTTGTGCGAAGGTTCTCAGACCAGTGCTATTATATAGTGAGGGAGGCGAGGTAAGGTTCGCCTCCCTCTTTCACTTCTTAAGCCTCGATTATTTCCTTTGGTTCCGCTTCTTGAGATAACTTAAATATCGAAATGACTTCTTGCAGTTTTGTGGCTATAACCGCGAGTTCTTCTGCAGTGTTTGCAACCTCTTCTATCGCCTTGGTTTGTTCCTTAGTGTTTTCATCGATCTCTCTTATCATTTCATTCACATTAGTAACGGATTTAGCGAGCGTATCTACACCTGCTGCCATCTGCTGGGTAGAGGCAGATTGGCTCTCTATGGCTGAGGATATATCCTTTATTCTCTGGCTTGTTTCCTCGACTGCTTTGACGATCTTTTCTATCTCACCCTCAACCGTTTCCACGATAGATACGCTTGATCTAACGGAATCATGTGCTTCCTTTACCGCTTCTGCAGCGAGTTTGGTCATATTTTGGATCCTTCCTATGATGTCCCCTATCTTTTTAGCGGCACTGGCAGTTTCCTCCGCAAGCTTTCTAACCTCATCTGCGACAACTGCAAAACCTCTGCCAGCTTCTCCGGCACGCGCCGCTTCTATTGCAGCGTTTAAGGCGAGGAGATTAGTTTGTTCGGCTATGCTCGTTATGGTGTTTATTATCTCTCCTATTTCACTTGAGGCTCCTTCAAGGTCTCTCATTACATTTGTGGTTCTTTCAGCCACATTTGCTACCGAGTTAATGGCTTCTACCACCTTAAGCATCGCTTCTCTTCCCTGATTTGCCGCTTTTCTCATTTCATCAGCCTGCTCAGCTACACTCGATGCTTGATCTGCTACCGTTTGTGCTCCGCTTGCAACCTCTTCTATACCAGCATTGAGCTCTTCTATGGAGGCTGCAATTCCTTCTGTTTCCCTTCTTATTTCCTCTATTGCTTGAGACACCTGATTTGATGAGGCGCTTGTTTCCTCAATGGCTGCTGCCAGCCCTTGTGCTATTCCGCTCGTTTTATCTGCTTGTGCTCTTATCTCTCTTACCGTTTTGGCAAAGGATTCTATCATGGAATTAAACTCCTCTGCAATTCTTTCGAACTCCTCTCCACCTTTTGCTATCACGCGATGTGATAGATCCTTCGTTTTAGAGAGATAATCTACCGTTTGAAGAAGGGCATCGAGCGGTTTGGCGAAGAAGATCCTTAAGAATATGTAGAAACCTGCTATTAGGATAGCTACTGCGATTGCAAAAACCAGAATGGTTTGGTTTCTCGACTGGGCGAGAATCGCTTCAACATCATCGATATAGAATCCCGTACCTATAATCCATCCCCATGGCTTAAATAGCTTAACATAGGAAAGCTTTGGAACAGGTACATCGCTTCCCGGCTTGGGCCACATGTAATTTACGAATCCTCCACCGCGTTCTTTGCAGAGTTTAACAAACTCTCTGAAAAAGTATTTACCTGTGGGATCCTTTAAATTGCTTAGATCCTTTCCGTTGAGCTCTGGCTTTATGGGATGCATCACCATCTTGTAGTTAAGATCGTTAATCCAGAAGTAACCACTTTTTCCGTATCTTAGAGCGCTTACGCACGCTTTTGCTTTTTCCTTTGCTTCACTCTCGCTTATCTTTCCAGCTTCAGCCTCACTATAATATTTCTGCACGAGAGAAAGAACTGTTTCAACGAGATCCTGTGCCTTTTTCTTTCTATCCTCGATCAGGTTAGAGTTGAGAAAATTATGGGTTTCATAAACGGATAGGATGCCAACTAAAGCTATAAAGATAGCACCTAACATAATAATGCGAAATCTCACGCTTTTCAATATAAATAGCACCTCCTAATCGAAATTGCTGAAAGCTGGCAGAGGTATTCTACCATGCCTGATTCACTATTGCAATAATTTCTCTATGATAGCTTTACAAAATGCTGGTAGATCTTTTGGGGTGCGTGATGTAATGATGTTTTCATCTACGACTACTTCTTTATCAAGATAACTTGCTCCTGCATTAATGAGGTCATCCTTGATAGCAAAGAAGGATGTAGCTTTTTTTCCTTTTAGCAATCCGGCGGAGATGAGCATCCAAGGACCATGGCATATGGCGGCTACTACTTTTCCGCTTTCTCCCATTTTCTTAACGAACTCGATGAGCTTGGCATCTCTTCTCATTCTATCAGGAGAATATCCTCCGGGAATTATAATTGCATCGAATTCTTCAGGATTTGCTTCAGCGCTGGTTAGATCAGCCTCGGCGGGAAGGCCGTGCTTTCCTTTATAGGTTTTCTTAGCGGGGCCTATAAGCTTTACTTCTGCGCCCTCTTCTCTCATTCTTAATGTGGGATACCATAGCTCAAGATCTTCGAAAAGATCCTCAACGAGTATACCTATCCTTTTGCCAGAAAGCCTTTCCACCTTTCTTCACCCCCTTCTTGTGAAAATTGTCTAATATATTCTATCATAACTTTTTCGCTTTCTATCTTGAGGCGATTCTTAGATAGTGATATTATTATATAGCTGGAGGTGATGTCTCATGAGGAAGGTATTACTGCTTGTTCTCCTTATGGTTTTTTCTCTATCGGCTGGTTTGGCATGGGCAGCTTATCCCTCCAAGCCGATAACTGTGATCGTTGCCTTTAAAGCCGGCGGTGGGACCGATACGATGGCACGTTTAGTTGCTAAGTTTGCCGAGAAGTATCTGGGACAGCCGATAGTCGTTATTAATAAGCCTGGTGCGGGAGGACAGATAGGATTTGAGGCCTTAGCGAGGGCCAGAAAAGACGGATATACCATAGGCTGTATCAATACACCGCACCTTCTCGGGCATATAGTTGCTGGGAGGGCTCACTATAAGCTTTCCGATTTCTGGCCCATAGCTAATGGTGTTACCGATCCAGGAGTACTTGTGGTTCGCTCTGATAGTCCCGTTAAGACGCTCGAGGACTTTATTGCTCTTGCTAAAAAGAAAAAGGGCGAACTCTCAGTGGCCACTACCGGTCCCGGCGGGGATGATTTTATAGCTATGATGCTTTTCTCAGAAGCGGCTGGCATAAAGCTTAAAGAGGTTCCCTGCAGCGGTTCATCTGAGCAGAAGGCTGTTTTAATGGGAGGGCATGTGGATGCTGCCTTTATGAACGTTTCTCAGGTATGGAGTCAGGTTCAGGCGGGTAAGCTTCGCTGGATAGCGGTGATGACCAAGAAGAGGCTTCCTTATCTTCCTGATCTTCCAACCTTTTGGGAGAAGGGATATAAGGTGATTTCCGACTCCTCAAGGGGGTTTGCTGCCCCGGCTGGTATACCGAAGGAAGCATATAAGAAGCTTGTTGGTGTTTTCTATAAAGTATTTCATGATAAGGAGTTCATAGCTGCAGCGAAGAAATCCCGTCTTCTTCTCAACTATATGGGTCCTGAGCAGTATAAGAAGTATTTGGAAGAACAGCTTAAAGCTGTGAAGAAGGTGTATGATAAGCACCCATGGTAAAAAATAGGGTGGATTTTTTCTTCGCCCTGGCTGGCTTGGTGCTGGCCGGGGCGGTTTTATATTATGCTTCTACTTTCCCCGAAAGGGCACTTCCAGCGGCAAGATATGTCAGGTTCATAGGGGGAAGTATTTTAGGGTTTTCAGTAGCGCTCCTGCTTTTTTCCTTGAGCAGAGAAGCATCGGTGAAAGTAGTATGGATACCATATCCACGGAGATTTTTAATCACCCTGCTTTGTGGAATAGTTTATATATATCTTTTAGGAAAATTGGGTTTCTTTTCCGCAAGTTTCCTTTTCTTCCTTTCGCTTACCTTCCTGCTTAAGGTTGAGAGAAAAGGGGTTGCTATCGTCTTCGGTCTCATTCTTTTGCTTCTTATATATCTGGTCTTCGTTAGGTTTTTAACGGTTCCGGTTCCAAAAGGAATATTGGGGTGATGTAAACATGTTTTATGGTACTCTTCTTTCTGCTGTGCATCATGTCTTCACGCCGGGCGTTATATTTATGACATTTCTTGGAACTGCGGCGGGAATCCTGATTGGAGCAGTTCCGGGTTTAACCGCAACAATGGCGGTTGCCCTTCTCATTCCGGTAACATTTGGTATGAATCCTATTACGGGATTGGCAATGTTGGGCGGGGTTTATAGTGGAGGAATGTATGGAGGGGCGATAGCTTCAATATTGCTTTCCACTCCAGGAACTCCCGCAGCGGCTGCCACCGTTTTTGATGGATATCCTCTGACTCGTCAGGGGAAGGGGCACCTTGCTCTTGCCGTAGCTACGGTAGCGAGTTTTTGGGGAGGAATAATTTCTACTATAGCTCTTCTTCTTTTGGCTCCTCCCTTAGCTGCAATAGCGTTGAGGTTTGGCCCTCCGGAGTATTTTCTCCTCGCTATTATGGGTTTGATGAGCATAGTGACCTTAACGAGAGGGAACCTTCTTAAGGGGATTCTCTCTGGATTTATTGGTCTTCTTCTCGCCACGGTTGGCACTGATCCCATAAGCGGATATCTTCGCTTTACCTTCGGTATAGTGGATCTTTATGATGGCATATCTTTTATGCCTGCTCTAATAGGTTTGTTTTCTATGTCTCAGGTTCTTGAGCTTGCATCTGAGACCCATATAGTTAAGGAGCTTCAGGGCAAAATATCCTTCGGCTTGAGGAAAATATCGTTACCTAAGGGGTTGTCGAAAACGATATTAAGAGGTGGGATTATAGGAACGATAGTAGGCATACTTCCTGGTGCGGGAGCTACCATAGCTGCTTTCATATCCTACAATATAGCTAAACAGCTCTCTAAGAATCCGGAGGGCTTTGGTAAGGGAAATCCAGAAGGCGTTGCAGCCTCAGAAAGCGCTAACAATGCTGTTGTAGGAGGATCGCTTGTTCCATTATTAACGTTGGGAATTCCAGGGAATTCTGTTGCAGCTGCTTTAATGGGGGGATTAATGATACAGGGGCTTCTTCCAGGGCCGGAGCTCTTTACAAGGTTCGGTGAGATAACATATGCTTTTATTCTATCGCTATTTATAGCTAACATATTTCTGCTTCTTCTTGGGCTTTACGGGGCTCCTCTATTTGCGAGGGTTTCGACGGTGCCTAATGCCATATTGATACCTGCTATAACGATACTCTCGGTGATAGGGAGCTATGCTATAAAGAACAGCATGTTTGATGTCTGGTTGATGTTTGCCTTTGGTGTAATGGGATATTTCCTTCAGAGAGCGGGCTTTTCTTTAGGAGCTATAGTCTTGGGACTTATACTTGGGCCTATCGCTGAGAAGGGGTTGAATCAAGCTCTTATACTGTCTGATGGCTCCCCGTTGATCTTTTTCGAGAGACCTCTCTGCATTGCTCTATGGGTAATAATATTCCTTCTTTTGTTTCCTGCAATCTATAGAAAGCGAGGAAGATAAAGATGAGACTTTTTATCGCTCATCATACGCATTGGGATAGGGAGTGGTTTCTCCCCGCTCATCTTACAAGTGAGTGGCTTATTCCTCTTTGTGAAAGGTTGATATCCCTCTGCCGAGAGAACCCCTCCTTCAGGTTTATCTTGGATGGACAGACTTTGATTCTTGAGGATCTCAGGCATGTTAGCCCCCCGATTTTTAGAGAGCTTAAGCGCTTTATATCCTTGGGAAACGTTCTCGTTGGGCCATATTACTGTCAGGTCGATTGGAGAGTAGCGGATGGGGAATCGCTCTTCAGAAATCTTATGCTTGGGCTTCTTGATGCGAGCCACTTGGGAAAGCCGATGATGGTAGGATGGCTTCTCGATAACTTCGGTCATCCATCCCAAAGCCCACAGATTCATTCAATCTTTGGGATACGGGATGTCTTCCTTTGGAGGGGGTCCTATAAAATCTCATCTGAGTTTAGATGGTGTGCTCCCGACGGAAGCGAGGTTCTTACGATTTTTCTCTACGGTGGTTATAGAAGTCTTTATGGTTTAGGGAGGATTCCAGAGCTTATTAAAGATAGAATAAAGGGTGAAGTGGGAAAAATGAGATATCAACTTACCGATAATTTAATCCTGCTTGATGGTTATGACCTTGATCTTGAGCCCGAGGATTCCTCTCGCTTTCTACCTGATAGGG
>JAGHDO010000082.1 GCA_021159885.1 Synergistota bacterium
GGAAACAGAATAGTTAATCCCATAAGAAGATTGATGGACTTAGCTAAAAGAGCAGCCGGGGGAGACCTCTCATTTTCCATTCCGAGGCTCACGGGGGACGAGATCGGTGAGCTATGCTTGAGCTTCGATTCAATGATCTCATCACTGAGAAGCGTTATAAACACGTTAAGAAAGGAAAGCTTGGAGCTTGATGAGTCCTCGAACCTCCTTTCCAGGGTGTCGGAGGAAACCGCAAGAGCGATTTCAACAACATCTGAGAGGCTGGTTGAGATATCTGAAAATACGAAGAAGCAGACTGAGAGCTTAACGGAAGCCGCTAAAACCTTAGTTGAGCTATCCTCAATAATCCAGCTTGCTCATAAAAACGCACAGATAACGGCGGAAGCCTCCCTAAAAGCCGAGGAAGCTTCCCTTAAAATAAAAGAAACCTCTCAGCATGTCATAGATAATATGACGAGAATAAAGGATGAAGTTCTCTCAGCGGCAGAGATAGTAAAGAGACTGGGGGAGAGATCGGGTGAGATAACTCAAATCGTAGATGTTATAACGAATATCGCAGATCAAACGAATCTTTTAGCCTTAAACGCGGCGATAGAAGCCGCGCGAGCCGGCGAGGCAGGGCGTGGTTTCGCAGTAGTTGCAGATGAGGTCAGAAAGCTCGCAGAAGCATCTGCCGAGGCTGCAATGCAGATAGCACAGATGATAGACGAGGTTAAGAAGGAAACCGACCTTGCAGTTAAGAGCATGATAAAGAGCAGTGAAGCGGTGGAAAAGGGAGCTCAGATAGCAGGAGAAACCACATCGGCAGTAGAAGCCATAATGACATCTGTTGAGGAAACCAAAAAGTTCGTCGAAAAGCTACAAGAGATAACCTCAGAGGAAGTAGCCTCATCCGAAGCGGTAGTGAAGATCATAAATGATGTAAGCTCAAGCGCTGAGAGAAACGCTCAAGCCATAGAGGAGGTTTCAGCTAATGCTGAGGAAATTACCGCATCCACGCAGGAAGTGGCTTCTGCAGCCGAGGAGCTTAAGAAGACATCAGAAAAGCTCATGGAAGCGGTTTCCCGCTTCAAAATAAAAGAAGGCGAAACGAAAGAAACAAGAATAAAGGAGGTTGAAAAATGAAGCTAAAAAGCGCGTGGGAAAAGCTAACTACCTCTGAGAGAGAGGAATGTTTCAGGATAGCGGAAAGATATAAGAATTTCCTAAACGAAGCTAAAACGGAGTGGGAAGCCGTCAGATACGCGGAGAAAAGGCTGAAAGGAAAAGCTGATAAGGTATTTAAGCTTAAGGAAAAGATTATAGGAATAGCAATCAAGGGAAAGAGATCTCTTAAAGATGGTTTAAGGATCGTTGCAGCTCACATAGACGCTCCGCGCATCGACCTTAAAGTTCGTCCTCTCTATGAAAAGCATGGAATAGCTCTTTTTGAAACTCATTACTACGGAGGTATAAAGAAATATCAATGGGTGAATACACCATTAGCGCTTCATGGCAAGATAGTCAAAGAAAGCGGGGAAATTATAGAATGGAAGGTAGGAGAAGAAAATGACGAGCCCGTTTTCACAATACCAGATCTGCTTCCTCATCTGGCTTCAAAACAAATGGAGAAGAAAGCATCGGAGTTTATAAAGGGGGAGGATCTTGACATAATCGTTGGAAACATGCCCATAGAAAACGAAGGTGAAAAGGAAAAGGAAAGAGTGAAAGCCGAGATTCTTAGAGTACTCAGGGAGAAATACAACATAGACGAGGAGGATTTCGTGAGCTCAGATATAGAAGCGGTACCCGCTCTTAAAGCAAGAGATATCGGATTGGATAAAAGCATGATAGGAGGATACGGTCAAGACGATAGAATATGTGCCTTTGCTGGAATAGAAGCGATTCTCAAATTAGAGGAACCAGAGCATCCTGTATTGCTAATTCTTGCGGATAAGGAAGAAATCGGCAGTGTAGGAATAAGCGGTTTAGAATCAAACATTCTTAGAAAATGGGTAATAGAGCTTCTCGAGGATTGGGAAAAGAACTCTTCAAACTCCGCTGTAGAAAAAACGCTATGGAATAGCAAGGCAATTTCTGCAGATGTGGATGCCGCTATAAATCCAATATTCGAAGATGTACACGATGTCAAGAATGCAGCTCGCCTTGGCTATGGCGTGGTTATATCCCGCTTCACAGGCGTGAGAGGAAAGGCAGGAGGAAGCGAAGCCGATGCCGAATTCACCGCTTGGATTAGAAGAATATTCAACGAGAATAATGTACCATGGCAGGCAGCTGAGCTCGGTAAAGTAGATGAAGGAGGAGGGGGAACCGTAGCCAAGTTCTTAGCACGTCTTGGGATCGAAGTCATAGACTGCGGGCCAGCCCTCCTTAGCATGCACTCTCCATTCGAGATCTCAAGCAAAGCTGATCTATTTTCAGCAATTAAGGGATACAAAGCTTTCTTCGAAAGCTAAGAGATTAAAAGCGGTATTCTATACCAAACGAAGGCTTAAGCTCTCCACCTTGATAGTCAAGTCTTCCAAACAGGTAAACGTCTCTATTCCCACCGTAGATTATGCGATACCATAAGGAAAGATCAAGCTCTGGGTTTTTAACATCTCTTATATCAAACTCCCATGAAAATCTTGGGGAAGCTTGGCGGAAAATCCCATAGCCAGGCTTCCCCCTTATAACTCCAAACCTCTGAAGAAGCCCCTCTTTTATCTTTTTCTCTAAAAGAAAGCTAAACCCATTTTCCCCTCCCATATCATCAAGTCCTATGTAAACGCTATCTCTCTCGTTGGGGAAACCTATTCTAAACCATATATCTGTAAAACCCTCCTCCTCCCCCCTGCTTGAGGAGGATTCCCCATATCTGAACCTCGCTCCTCCCTGAGCCTTCATGCTCTTAACCTTAGAAACTATCCTTTTAGTTTCCTCTATCGTGCTTTTAACATCGCTCATCATCTTATTTAAGTTACCGGGGAGTTTCCCCTCAGAAAATCCCTTGGCGAGAGAAGATATCTCATCAGCCGCTTTCTTTATAGAAGCCAGTGTCTCCTCAATCCTTTCAGCGTTCTGAGGCGTCGCAAACCTTTGAGCAAACTCTTTAAGCCTTAGAGTAACAGAACGCAGATTCTGAACTACCGATTTTATGCCCTTCCTGTTTTCCGATATAGTCATTCTAAGCTCATCCATCAAGCGTGATGCCTTTTGGCTAAGCTCGCTTTCTATCTTCTTAAACTTCGCCAGACTTTCACGTGCCTCCAATAAAACTTCTTTTAACCTTACAGCGCTCTCTTTTATAGAAGTTCTGAACTCTCTATTCCCTATAAGCTTCTCAAGATCATCCATCACCCTACTAAATCTCTTAGCAGACAATCTTATCTCTTTTATGAGCTCCTCTATCCTTTGAGGAGACACTCCCTCAACCTTTGAACCGGGCGCGAGAATTTCCCCTTCTCTTCCCGGGATTATATCGACGTATTTCTCGCCTACTATTCCAGATGTGCCTATCGTAAACACGCTTCCCTTCCTTAACTTAACCTCCGGGGAGAGAAGGAGAACAACATTTACCTTATTTCCCTTAAGTGATATAGAGAGTACCTTCCCAACCTTGACTCCCGCAACTCTAACCGCATCTCCCTCCTTCAACCCGCCAACATAGTCAAACTGAGCAGTTAAAGTATAACCCTTCTTTTCCCATGGGAGCCCACCTGTAAGGAATATCATCGTTCCCAAAGCAAGAAGCGAAAGAACTATAACAAGCCCTAAGCTAACTTCACGCATATTGGTCCCTCCAGACTTCCCTTGAGAAACTGCCTAAGATATGGATTAGACCCCTCCTTAGCCTCGCTAACGTTCCCTTGGAAAACTATCTTTCCTTCGTAAAGCATAGCGATTCTATCCGCTACCCTGAAGGCGCTTTTCATATCGTGCGTTACCATAACAAGCGTAGCAGAAAGCTTCCGTTTTAAACTGATAATTAACTCATCTATAGTAGCAGATGTAACGGGATCCAGACCAGTCGTGGGCTCATCAAGAAAGAGAAGCCGGGGGGAGGAAACCACCGCTCTCGCAAAGGCAACTCTCTTTCTCATCCCTCCAGAAAGCTCCTCCGGGTAAAGATTCTCAACGCCCTCAAGTCCTACCCAGCTCAGCGCTCTATCCACGAGAAGCTTTATATCTCTTTCAGGAAGCCCAAGTAGCTTTTTTAAGGGGAAGGCAACGTTTTCAAAAACCGTCAAGGAATCAAAAAGCGCTCCCCCTTGAAAGACCATGCCCATTAATTTCCTCACTTTCATGATTTCCTCATGAGAGGCTGATGCCATTTCCACGCCATTTATCACTACCCTTCCACGATCCGGCCTCATCAGACCAACCATGTTTTTAAGAAGGACAGATTTACCACACCCAGATGGACCTATAATGACGAACGCCTCTCCTTCTTCTACCCTGAAAGATATACCTTTTAGAACATCCTTCCCTCCAAGGCTTTTCCAGAGAGAGTCAACGATTATCATATCATCTTAAGCGAGAATACCAGAACCGATAGAAAATAGTTAAAGATAAGCACAAGCATATTGGATATAACGACTGCAGCAGTCGTTATCTTCCCCACACCTCTGGCACCTCCAGAAGCAATCATACCGGCATAACAGCTCACCAAAGCTATTATCCCTCCAAAGACGCTCGCTTTTATCAGCCCACCGATTACATCCATGGGTTCCATAAGCTCGCTGATCGAGGATTTATAAACCAAAGCATTTATATCCCTGCTCATGACGATGAGAAAACCTCCCACTATACCGACGAAATCGCTGAAAATAGTCAAGACGGGAAGCATTATAACGCAAGCTAAGAACCTCGGAACCACAAGATATCTAATTGGATCTACAGCCATGACCTCCAGAGCATCTATCTGCTCAGTAACCTTCATCGTGCCTATTTCTGCAGCAAAAGATGCTCCAACTCTCCCCGCAACTATGAGAGCAGTCATGACCGGAGCAATCTCTCTGGTTACGGATAATCCCATCACTCCTCCAATTAAGCTTTCCGCTCCAAAACGAATAAACTGGTCTACAAGCTGAATTGCCATTACCATACCTGTAAAGGCAAAGGTCACGGTTATAAGAGGAAGAGAGTCCACACCAACGCGAGACATCTGCTCCTTTAAGGAGTCAGCTTCCCAATATCCTCTCAAAATCCATTTAAATACCCTTAGAAGGAGAAAAGTAGCCCTTGCAATATGCTTAAAGACCGCGGTTATTTAACGCTAACCTCCTTCTCTATATACCCTTCCACATAAAAGTCGGTATTGAAAACAATCTTTGCTTCTCTCTCCTTCTTACCTTTCTTAGATTTGCTCGGTCCCTCTTCCATCGGAACCACCTCAACAATAACCTGATTGTTGGTCTCCGTCTTCTTAAAGTCATCAAGTAGCTCCTTAAGGCTCTTATAGGTCTTGGGCTCTTCCTGCCCTTTATTGCCCTTACCTCCCGGACATATACCTCCACCCCGGGCTATAAGAAGAGCTCTACCTCCGGGGAACGTCTTAGGCACCCTGACCTTGACTCTCTTCTCTACAGGACTTCCCCTATGCGGTAAAAGAGTAAGCGTAACGGAAAGTTCCTTACCCCTCTCTATCTCTTTACTCACCGGCTTTAATCCTTTTATCCAGAGAATCCTCGGGAAGGATGTAAAATCAGCTTCCACTGTGATGCCAATCGGAAAGACATCTTCAAACTCGTTATCCAAAACGGTGAAAAGGGCCTCTTTGAAGGCATCGAACGCTTCCTTGGAAGCATCCTTCTCACTATAGAAATAGTTCGTTCTATCAAGCGGATAGGGCATGTTTTTACCCCTGATCATATAGTGAAGCTTAACCGTACCCTCTCCTACCTTCCCCCAACCAAGATCAAAGGTACTTAAGAAAACTACCTTAAGAAGCTTTTCAAGTATGCCATCATCATATACGACCCTAACGAAAGACCTCCTTTCCCTACCATCATCTAAACTTCTCACGACAAAGCTAATTGGAATGCTTAAGGGATAGTGCTTTATAAACCCACCTATCGCCTCAACCCTGTCTTGGCTCACCATACCTATTATCTCACCAGGACTACCAAGCTTAAAGGGAAAATCTATACTCGATATACATTCATGTATATAAGCAGTCGTTAAAAAATAGTTAACGCTACCGCGAAGCAAGAACGGATGAGCAAAAGCAAGAAACCTGTCACCATCTATATAACTTAAGGTCCCTATAGCACCTATGCTTATATCCCCGCACGAAAGTAAAGCCCCTATGGCTGATCCGGGCTCAAGTTTTACTCTTTTAGCAAGCTTTATGCCACCAGGCGAGGGAAAGCTCATAACTCTCACTCCGTATTCGCTAAAATCGGTTCTTAAAACGGATAAACCTCTGGGGCTTAACCCCGAAGCAAACATAACTGTCTTCTTTTTCTTCTCCTTCACCTCTTTAAGAACAACCTTATATTTAGGAGGCAAAATTCTGTGCCTCCATTTCCAAACCCTGAGCATTTCTTCTATAGGGGTAACGAGTCCCAGATGATGATCGCTCATCCTCCAGCCATAACCTATAGCACCTGCTATCTTTCCCCTTATGTAAAGCGGGCTTCCACTCATACCCGCAGCTATGCCCCCGATTCTCTCTATCAGAGGACCATACGCCCTAACGAGAATGAAATGACGATCCCCTTTCGAGGACTTTATCACGCTTATAACCCTCACAGGAAAGCTCTCTATCCTCGTTCCCTTAAAGACCGTTTTAACATATCCAACCATGCCCGGCTTAATATCCTTAAGAGGCATGATCTCAGCAGAGAGAACCGGAGTAGAAATTCCAACGAGAAGGAAGATAAAAGCTACTACACTCACACGCTTTAAAAACACGAATAAGCACCTCCTTATTTCTTTTAAAAGTCTCAAGAAAAAGTATATCCATAGAGCTTATAAAAAACAAGTGTGATATAATCTTTCATATAGGGAAAGGAGGTGATAGAAGTGGAGAAGATAATGCATATATCTGGAGTGCTTATGGACGCAACAGAGGGAGGATTCTTCGTACTGCTCGAGGAAATAGAAGGAGAGAGAGCTCTCTTAATAGGCATAGGCCCTATGGAGGCAAGATCCATTTGGGATGCTCTAAATGGAAACTTTTTCTTCCGCCCCCTCACACACGATCTTATAAGAAACATGCTTGAATCATTAAAGATAACGTTGGAGAAAATAGTAGTAACGAAACTCGAAAACAATGTATTTTACGCAAATCTCTATCTCATCAAGGAAAGCGGAGAAAAGATAGTAATGGATTCGCGTCCAAGCGACGCCATAGCCATAGCCCTGCGTACTAAGAGCCCTATCTATGTGAGAGAGGAAGTTTTAGCGGAAGCGGGCGTCCCCAAAGAAAACGTAAAAAGCCTACTTTCAAAGGAAGAAGGCGAAGAAAAAAGAATCATAAATTAAAGGTTCAGCATCATAAGAGTAAAAACCTCGGCATCCCTGAGCATGTTATCTATCCTGCAGTACTCGTTGGGTTGTGTTGCCCTGTTTTCCCGTGTGCTCCATACAACGGTATCTATTCCCTCTTTTCGCAGGAAAGTAGCGAGAGTGGTCCAGCTTATTCCCCCTATGCGGGGTTCTCCCCCAATAGCCTCCTTAAGGCACTTTCTCAATAATTCAACGCCGTGATTTCCTTCTCCTGAGAAGGCGGGAGCCTCGCTCTTATTAACAATCTCTATCTCGACTCCCGCGTTAAACTCCTGAGCTATCTCGAAAGCTTTTCCCTTTATGAAGCTGAAAACCTCATCGATGTTTATCTCAGGCACTATCCTGCAATCAAAATAGAAGATGTCCTTCGCCGGAATCGTGTTTATATTATCCACATTCTTCTCTCTCATAGTAGGCTCAAAGGTAGAGTGAGGTGGAACGAAGAGATCGCTCTTTTGGGGAAACTTAGCATAAAGTTCCTCATAAAGCGAGATTATCATCTTGGAAGCAACGAGATTAGCATTAAGCCCTTCGTGGGGAACGCTCGCATGCGTTTGCAAGCCACTTACGGTAAACTTCAACCATAGCATGCTCTTCTCAGCAACCTCTATAAATAATCCATCTGGCTCTCCCGCATCTGGCACCAAAACTATATCGTTCTTCTTAAAAACGCCTTTCTTTATGAGGTGAAGCATTCCATAGCTACTTCCAGTTTCCTCATCCGAAACGAAAGCTAACGAAACGTTTATTGATGGTTTTATGCCCTCCTTAACGAGAAAGGAAAAAGCATAAAGGGACGCAACTATATCCTGTCCACAGTCCTCGGTTCCCCTTCCATAGACTTTATCCCCTTTAACAACCGGCTTAAAGGGCTCGGTTTCCCACAACCTAAGGTCTCCAGGAGCAACGACATCAAGATGCGTTACAATCCAGAAGGTTCTCGATTTATCCTCCCCTTCCAAAGTTATAACAAGATTGGGACGCGCACCATCACTAACCCTCCAGTCGGGACAATCATACCATCGAGGCAAAGGTAGACGAAGCTCCTTAGCCTTTCGCACAAGCATCTTCGCCTTTTTCATCTCACCATCTCCGCCTGACTCGGGAGCAAGAGCGGGAACGGAAACGAGATCGCCCAAGGTTTTAACCATATTATCGCGCTTTTCCATTAGATAAGATCTTATCCTCTCACGCATATTCTCTTCCCTTCCCCCTTAAAATCGTTTCTAATAAACGAATAGCAGTAGAAAGCGGTTCTATTATGGGAACGCCCAGCTTCTCACCAAGCGCCTCAGAGAACTTTCTCCACGCAGGATACCCAAGAACTATGGCCCGAGCTCCATCCTCCTCTATTGCCTTCCTGGATTCGATAAGGAGAGCGGAAAAAAGATCACAGCCTACAGGCTTTACCACTCTCACCGAAGCTAAAGAGGGAGCGAGCCCCTTTTCAAGAACCCTCCTGTGAAGAAGCTCCGTTAAATACTGATTAGGAGCAAGAATAGTAAACTTTCTTCCATGAAGCGATCCGCTTATTATCGATGCATCTCCAAGCCCTATAACCGGAACACCGAGCTTCCTCGGCGGATCAATCTCGAAGCAGCTCACAACGATGGCATCATAGAGCTTAGATAGAGCTTTAACCGCATTCAAGATCCTCGCACCAACCTGAGCGAGACTATAGGCATCTTCCACAACGGACGGAACCTCAGAAATAGACTTTATCTCTATGCTTATAGCAGAGCATTCCTCATCCACGCCCTCCAAGTTGAGACCAGCAGGTGCTATCAAAAGAACCCTTCTTTTCACCCCTGCTTCACCTCCACCCAACAAAGAATACCACCTACCTGTAAAAAAGACAAGCCCCATATTTGCCAAAATCTTATATCTATGATACACTTTTTGATAGCTCCTCTAACTAAGGGAGGTAGGTTAAGGATGGGATGGATAGTTCTCATAGCTCTCCTTATTATAGCAGGAGTATTTATCATACTATATAACAGATTGATCGTTCTTAAAAACAGAGTTGACAACGCATGGGCACAGATAGAAGTTCAACTTAAAAGAAGAGCGGATTTAATACCAAACCTCGTTGAAACCGTGAAGGGATACGCTTCTCACGAAAAGGAAGTGTTTGAAAACGTCACCAAGGCAAGAAGCGCCATACTAAGCGCAAAAACTCCAAAGGAATATGCACAGGCGGAAGGCGAGCTAACAAGCGCTTTAAAAACGCTTTTTGCCGTAGCAGAAGCTTATCCGGAGCTTAAAGCCAACGCAAATTTCCAGGAACTTCAAAAACAGCTCGAGGAAACGGAAAACAAAATCGCATATGCAAGGCAATTTTACAACGATACGGTTTTAATGTACAATAACGCTATAGAAACCTTTCCCGGTGTTTTATTCGCAAGGTTATTTAACCTCCAAAGAAAGGAGTTCTTCGAGATTGAAGAGGCAGAAAGAGGTGCTCCAAAGGTATCGTTCTAAGATATTACTGACAGCACTTGTAGCTATTCTTCCCTTCTTCCTATTCTCTCCAATTGCTCACGCTAAAAGCTATTATATAAAAGACGCCCTCATAGCTTTCGATATATCTCACAATGGAAAGATAAAGGTGAGAGAGGAGATTACTTACAGCCTCTCTGGGAAATTCCACTATCTGAAAAGAATAATACCCCTGCGAGGGCTTCATGTGGAAAACGTCCAGGTTAGCGTCAAAGGAGCAGCAGCAAAAATCCAGAGAGAGATTTTTCAGGGAAGAGGTGTGCGAATCATAGCATATATAAGCGATGATCCAAATAACATTTACAGTGGTGTTTTAAACAAAGATGTAACTCTAATAACTTCATATGAACTAAGCGGAGCAGTGAAACTTTTTAAGGATATTGCGGAATTTTTCCCGAAATTTTGGGGAGAAGGTTGGCCAAAGCCGGTTAAAACGCTGATAGCTCAGGTGTCCTTTCCAGCGAAAGAGCTTGAGATTACATATTGGGTTCATCCCAAGGATTTCCTTAAAAGCGTAAAAATGAGCGAGGGGAAAATTATACTGAGGTTTGAGAATATCCCTCCTCACCAGTTTATAGAAGCGAGATTTATAGTACCCAAGACGCTCTTTGACAAGAATGCCAAGTTCGCAAAGAAATTTGGGTACCCCGCTTTAGCAAAGATAAAAGATATAGAAAGAACATACAAGATAAGAGAGCTCCTTATAAGATACTTCTCGATCCTCATTCTCGTCTCAGCTTTTCTCATTCCTCTCTTTATATACTTTAAATGGGGGAGAGAACCTAAGGTATCTTATCACGCACCCTATGAGCATGAACCTCCGTACCCTGAACCTCCCTCCTTCGTGAATGCGATAATGATGGGCAAAATAGGCGTTCCAACGCTCGAGGGATTCGTCGCAAGCGTGCTTGAGCTCATAAGAAAGGGTTTCATCAAAATGGAAACACGGGGCAAAAACGACATCATTATAAAACTTAATGATGTCTCATCAAAAGGCAAGCTTAACAGACCAGAAGAAGAGATCTTAAAGTTCCTGAGAGAATACTTAAATAAAGGAGAAAGAAGCTGGAAGGAACTGACCAAAATCTGGAAGGGAAGCGCAAGTTTCAGAGAATTTTTCGATGAATGGAAGGGAATCGTAAGCTGGGAACTTAAGCCTGAGCGATTCTTTACCGACACGGGAAGCAGGTTAATGAAAGCTTATGGAATCATCGCTCTCATGGCAGGCATAATATCTATAGTCATGATCCTTTTCGGAGTCAACAGAATGTTTCACCCCACTGCTTGGAACCTTATGATCGTTTGCTTAGGGGGCTTATCCTTAAGCGGATTGATATCTCTACTTCTTCCTGAACAGGTGGGAGGAAGATGGACAAGCTTCGGAAGAAGCTACTACATGAAATGGAAAGCATTCAAAAGATTTTTGAGTGATTTCAGCCTACTAAAGCTTCATCCACCATCATCAATAGCCATATGGGACAAGTATCTGGTATATGCAACCGCTCTCGGTGTTGCTGAAAAGACATGGAAAGCTATGAAAGTATTGGTTCCAAAAACGGTAGCAACCGAGAGCTCCTTCTATCCGATGTGGGGCTTCTATCCCTTCTGGATCGGTAGCTTTTACCATCCATTAAGAGAGGCCTATGCATATAAGCCTGAGGGCGGGGGTGAAGACATATTCTCAGGATTTATCGGGGGAGACGGAGGAATTGGAGGCATCGGAGGAGGCTTCGGAGGAGGGGGAGGAGAAGCTGGCTGATTCCTCATAAACTACTATTTTACCTTTTCCGCTTCTCTTGGCTTCATAAAGAGCCGCATCTGCGGCAAGTATTAACCCCTCTTCCGTCATACCCGGTTTATATTCAGCTATACCCACGCTTAACCCTACCACCTCAAACTCATACATCTCAAACTCCTTAAGCACCCTTTGAGCAACCCTGACCGCCTGCTCTACGGAAACGGAGGTTAAGAGCACGATAAACTCATCTCCACCATATCTAAACGCATAATCCATTCCCTTCCTGATATTTCTCGAAAGGAGCTGACCAAAGAGCCTGAGTAGACGGTCTCCCGCAAGATGCCCAAAGGCATCATTATAAAGCTTAAAATTATCAAGATCCAATATCATCAAAACGAGTTTAGTTCCTTGCCGCTGAGCCCTCGCTATCTCCTCAGAAAGCCTTTGATAGAAAAACCTCCTATTATAAAGTCCAGTGAGATCATCGGTGATAGCGAGTTCCTCAAGCCTCTCATAAAGCGATATATTCTCTACGCCTATGGCGGTTATATCAGCCGCCGCCTTTAAAGCTGCCCTATCTTCCTCAGAAAAGGCATTGACCTTTTCGCTCCCCAAGAAAAGAACTCCCTCTATTCCACCTCTTACTTTGAGCGGAAGTATAAGCTCACTTAAGGCATCTACACCAAACATTCTACTTAAGCTCCTCATACCGCGCGTATCGGGAAGATAGAACACCTCACCCGAGTCTATAACGCGAGACAAGCCCCTCTCTGAAAGAAGAAGATCTTTAACCTCCTTTTTAGCTCCTATAACTCCCTCTATTCTAAGAACCCGCCACTTCTCATCCATCGAGGCAATGAAAACGAGAAGCACGGGAAAGTAAGCATATATAAGATCAAGCACTTCTCTTATAAAGTTGCTTTTGCTCTTCCTCATGGCAACCAACCTGCTGAGCTCAAAGAGCATGTGTTCCTCCCATATCTTTCTCTCCAATCTCCTCGCCAGCTGCCAGAGCCTCGCCTCGAATTTTTTATTATCGGTTATATCCCTAATCACAGAGACGGTTCCCTCGATCTCACCATCCTCATTCCTTATAAGCATACAGGTCACCTCAAAGGTTCTACCCTTATACTCGAACTCTTGGGTAACCGGACCGCTTTCGCTCTCTCCAAGTCTCCC
>JAGHDO010000083.1 GCA_021159885.1 Synergistota bacterium
GTAGATGAATTTAGACGCTTGAGAGAGCTTTATGGAGACCTTTCCTTCCTGCAGAGGGGGAGAGAATAGGTGATTATCCAGTTTACGCTTACAGTTTCGGAGGGAAAGCGAATCATAGCTGAGGGGATAGCGCTTCATCCCGATGTGAAGCGTGCTCTCAGGGAGGCGAGGATTGTTTTAAAGGGAGGGACTACCGTTTCAGCGATAGCGGAAAAACTTGCAGGTGTTAAGCTTGAGATCTGTGGTAGAATAACCCCTTTGGGCACTAAGGTTTCCAGGAAGGGGAGAACCAAAGCACCGCATACCATTATGATAGAGAATGGAAAGGTCATTGGTATTGATGAAGAGCTCTGTAGTATCGTTAACAACCTTGGTCCTAAGGATGTTTTTATAGTTTCTCCCAATATAGTTGATATGGATGGTAATGCTGCTATAATGGCTGGATCTCCTTTTGGGGGAGAGCCTGGGAAGATATTTGGTGGGTTAAGCGCAGAGGGAGTAAAGGTGATACTTCCTGCTAACATAGATAAGTTTTCACCAGGAAGCGTTAGGGAGGCTGTCCAAGCTGCTGGGAGAAAGAAGGTGGATCGTGCCTTGGGAATGGCAGTCGGTTTAATTCCCTTACATGGGGAGGTTTTCACGGAGCTTGATGCGATCGAGCTTCTTGTAGGGATTAGGCCAGTTATCATTGGAAGAAGTGGGATATTTGGGGCGGAAGGTGCAACCGTTTTTTTCTTGGAGGGATCGAGAGAAGCTTGCGAGCAGCTCTTTGATCTCGTCAAGAGGCTTAAGGGAGCTGGGGTTTCGGGAGATCCTGAGTCTCTTGAGGAATGCTCTCCGGGAAGCCCGGGTTGCTCCTTCTTAAGCTTATGGAGGGTATGTTCAGGTCCATGGGATTTTCAGCGGTCGGAGCTTTGAGAGGAAATCGTGTGGCTATAATAGTTCTTGCTGAGAGGGAACTTTCGAGAGAGGAAATAGATTTTTTTAAGGAGAAAATGGAAGAGAAATTCGATGGCTTAAAGTTGAGGATGGGAATTGGAAGGCGATATCCTGATCCTAAGGGAGTATCACATAGCTACAGAGAGGCTCTGGAAGCACTTGAGAAAGGCAGATCCCTCTGGAAGTTAGGGGATAATCGTTTTCTTTGATGATTTGGGTGTGTATAAGATACTTTTGAGCGTTTTAGATCGAGATCAGATGTTCGAGTTTGCAATGAGGCATTTAAAGCCTCTGGTTGAGTACGACAGGAAATATAACTCTGATCTTGTTTGAACGCTCGAGGTCTATATAAAAAATGACGGAAGGATTCAAGAGTCTGCAGAAGAGCTACACCTTCACAGAAATACGATGAGATACAGACTGGACAGAATAAGGGAAATTCTCGGAGTAAGCCTTGAGAACGGAGAAACCCTATTTAATCTGTATCTGAGCATAAAGATATTAAGAGTGCTTCAGGTTTTCCCTGCAAGGTATTCCAGCGCTAAAAGATAGCCATCCAAGCCAAGTCCACAGATAGAGCCTGTGCAAACTTCAGCTATGATATCCCTTTTTCTAAAGGATTCTCGGGCATGTATATTGGAGATGTGAACGCTTATCTTGGGTACCGCGAGGACCTCAAGTGCATCTCTTATGGCATAGCTGTAATGGCTATAAGCTCCTGCGTTTATTATAATTCCATCAGACTTAAATCCTTCCCGGTGTATGAAGTCGATGATTTCTCCTTCCCCGTTAGCTTGAAATATTTCAACTTCCACCTTTAGCTTCCTCGCCCTTGTTTCAATGAGCTTCTTGAGGTCGTCATATCCTCTGTTTCCATATATTTTCTTGTTTCTTTTCTCCAGTATATTTATGTTGGGGCCATTTATGATAAGTATTCGCATAGCTCTTTCACCTCCAGTTCCTTTATCTCACTCATTCCTATATCTCTTATTAAAATCATGCTCAGCTTTCCCTTCTTTATTTTTTTATCCTGAGACATTTTATCGATCAGGAGGGAAATGTCTATAATCCTCTCGTCAGTCGGCATACCTATGCGGTTCAGAAGCTCTCTCACCCGATCGATAATGGATGGCTTAGATGTGCCCAGTTTGCTACTGAGCTTTAGCGCTAATATCATGCCGAGGCTTATAGCTTCTCCATGAGATAACCCATACTGGATTTCTATAGCATGTCCCAGAGTATGACCAAAGTTTAGAATTCTCCTTTCGTTTGTGTCGAAGGGATCCTTCTCCGATATCTTAAGTTTTAGTCGAATTGCTATCTCAATAAGCTCGCTAATACTTTTTAAGTTTCTTTTCTTTATAGCTTTCATACTATTTTCTATCAGTTCAAAGAACTCTCTTGATGCTACTAACCCGATCTTTATGGCTTCCACTAATCCTTCAAAAAATCTTCTTTCTTCTTGTGATAGGGTGAAAGCAGGATCTACGAAAACCCTAAGAGGGAATTTAAAGGTGCCTACAAGGTTTTTAATGTTTCCCACATTGATGGCATTTTTCCCTCCTATTGCTGCATCTATTTGTCCGAGAAGGGTGGTCGGTATGCTTACAAGCTCACATCCTCTTTTGAAGGTCGCGGTTGCAAAGCCCATTGCGTCCGTCAGAGCGCCTCCACCAAGGGCTGCAATTGCCCTTCCTCTTTCGATGTTCCAACGTACGAACGTTTCGTAAATCTTTTTCACGTTTCTTAGGCTTTTTGCGTCTTCTCCATCTGGAATAAATGCTATTTTTTCATTTTTAAGAAATCTCCCATAAACTTTGAAGACTTTTTTCGTGGTTATAAGGGGAAATTGGGCTATTTCCTCAAAGCATAACTCGCCAAGTTTTACATTATGGATGGAGGAGTTAATTTCTGTTGCTTTGCTTGCTTGCTCTCTTAGCTGAAATACAATCAGGGTTCTGATCTCTTCTGGTGTTAATCCTTTGCCTTCTATGATATATCTTGCGCTTTCATAAATATTTTTTCTTTTGAAATAGAGCTTCCTTAAACTTTTAAGGAGATCTCCATCTTTAAGAAGCGGACGGTTGGAATAAGCGCTCTTGAGCCTTCGTGCAAGCTCGTTTAAGGGGATCTTTATGTAGAAAGAAAGGGTATTATTGAACACGGTCTTTCTCGTTTCGGGATCGAGGATAGCTCCTCCTCCAAGAGAAATGATTTCTCCCCTTTCAAGGCATTTTCTTACAATTAGCTTTTCTATTTTCCTGAAATGGGCTTCTCCCATACGTTCGAATATTTCAGGAATAGATAGTCCCGTTTCTTTTTCTATTTCCTCGTCTGTATCGATGAAATTGAGATTGAGCGCTTCAGCGAGAAGCTTTCCTACTGTGCTTTTTCCGGAACCCGGCATACCTATAATAGTTATTACCTTCCTCTCCATGATTTTACCCTCTCTTTCAGCTCTGGAATCGTATCACCTCCAAACTTTTCCAAAATAAACCTGAGTATGCAGAAGGAAACCATAGCTTCTCCTATCACTGAAGCTGCTGGGACGACAACGGTGTCTGATCTTATGTACTCGAGGGTAGCTTCCTGTAGGGTCTCTATGTCTATAGATTTTCTTATCGATAACGCTGTGGGAACTGGCTTCAGGTATGCCGTTACTATAATGTCTTCGCCATTAGATACGCCTCCCTCTATTCCCCCAGCGTGATTGGAAGTCCTCTTGATTTTCCCGCTTTCTATCTTGAAGCCGTCTTGGAACTGGCTTCCATATTCTTTTGACCCCTCAATGGCATTTCCTATTTCAACTGCTTTGACTGAGGGAATGGAAAGTAAGCAGAAACCAAGGTGTGAGTCAAGTCTTCTGTCCCATTGGGAATAGCTACCTAAACCATGAGGTACGTTTTTCGCAATGACGGTGAAGCTTCCTCCCAACGTTTCTCCCTTCGCTTTGGCTCTATCTATTTCATTTAGCATTAACTCGGTAGTTTCATCATCTGGGCAGTACACAGGAGAGTGTAGACTCTTTTCCCTCAGATTCTCAATTTCAGAGTAGCTTTTCTTTAAGCACACTGATCCTATGCTTCTTGTGAAGGCGACAATCTCGATATCGAGACACCTTAAAGCGAGGGAGCATATGGCTCCAAGCGCGGTTCTTACAGCGGTTTCTCTGGCGCTTGCTCTCTCAGCGGGAATGTTAAGATCCTCTAAGGCGTATTTAAGGTAGCCTACGTAATCGGCATGTCCCGGGCGAGGGACGGTTCTTCTTCTCTTGACGGGATTATCTCCCCTATTTTGAATTTCAATGAGAAGCGGAGCTCCCGTTGTAATTCCCTTGTGTACTCCTCCATGTATTGTTAGCTCATCTGTTTCGATATCCATTCTCCTTCCTCTTCCATATCCGCCTCTTCTTCTCTTTAAAAACTCCCTAAGGTAGTTTAGATCTATTCTTAAACCCGCTGGCATTCCATCTAAAATTCCTATTATTTTGCTTCCGTGAGATTCTCCAGCAGTTATGATTCTCAACAAGAAAATCCCTCCTTTAGTTCGAGGTTATTTCCTTAATGATTTTAAAGAAGTTCGGGAACGATATCTTTATCCACTGCTCTCCCCTTATGCTTGTAGATTCTTCCTCTCTAAGACAAAGGGAGGCTATGCTTAAAAGCATGGCGATTCTGTGATCTCCGTGTGCGTTGACTTTCGCGGGATTTAATCTCCCTCTTCCTTGAACGATGAATCCGTCTTCGAGTTCTACGATATCTGCTCCCATCTTTCGCAGCTCCCTTACGGTGGAGGAGATTCTATCGCTTTCCTTGTACCTGAGCTCCCTTGCTCCTCTAACTATAGTTTTTCCCTCTGCAAAGATTCCCAGAAGGGCAACAAGGGGAAGTTCATCTATCATCTGAGGTATTTCCTCCGGCAGGATGATCGTTCCTCTTAGATGAGAGGAAGAAACCCTTATTTTGCCTTGAGGTTCAGGGTCTTGGGTTTCTACGCTTACCTCTATATTCGCTCCCATTCTCTTAAGTACCCTTAACAAGCCGGTCCTTGTGGGGTTTAAACCCACGTTAACGATGGTTAGATCGGCATTTTTGTGAATAGCACCAAGCGTTATGAAGAAAGCCGCCGAGGAGATATCTCCTGGTACGGAAATCCTTAAAGGGGTGAGTTTTTCTGAAGGCTTTATCTCTATTTCGTTATTTCTTTCTGCTATAAGGGCTCCCATGGTTTTAAGCATCCTTTCCGTATGATCTCTGCTTTTATATGGTTCCGAGTAGATAGTCTTTCCCGAGGCAAAGAGGGATGCTAAGAGAATAGCGCCCTTTACCTGGGCGCTTGCGACTGATGAGGAATAAGTGATTCCTCTGAGGCTTCCCCCTCTGATGGAAATGGGGAGTAGAGAGTCATTATCTCTTCCGGAAATGCGTGCTCCCATTTCCTTCAGAGGCTTTACCACCCTCAGCATAGGTCTTCTGCTCAGGCTCTTGTCTCCATAAAGGGTAAAAAAGCCATTTTGTGAGGCAAGCAAGCCCAAGGATATTCTTGCAGTTGTTCCTGAGTTTCCGCAGAATATAGGTTTGATAGGCTCATTAAAGGGTTGAGGCTTAATGATGAGCTTTCTGAAGCTTCCCTCAAATTTTGTGCCACATGCCTTAAGCAAGTTTAAGCTTCTTTTAACATCATCTGATTCCAGAAGATTTTGAACCTCGGATGGTGCTGAAGCTACAGATGATAGCAGGAGAGCTCTATGGCTTATTGATTTATCCGGAGGAACCCTCACTACGCCCTTAATCCTGCTAACTCCATTGATCTCCATTTTTCGCTCCCTAAAACGAGATTTACTCTCTCTATCTTGGACAGCCTCTTTATCGATATCAGGAGACTCTCAAACTCCTTAAACGTTAGGCTTTGATCGCCGTCTGATAGCGCTTTTTCGGGATTTGGATGGACCTCTACCATTATGGCGTGGGCTCCTGCCGCTAAGGCGGCTTTCGCCAGCGGTGGGATAAGCTCTCTTCTGCCTGTGGCATGACTTAGGTCAACGCATATAGGGAGGTGAGAAAGCGATTTTACGGCTGGAACCGCTGAGATGTCCAAGGTGTTTCTCGTGTATCTTTCGAAGGTCCTTATTCCCCTCTCACAGAGAATTATTCTCTCATTCCCATAAAGAGCGATATATTCTGCTGCTAAGAGCCATTCCTCTATGGTTGACATGAATCCTCTCTTAAGAAGCACGGGTTTGTCTATTTTCCCGAGAGCCTTAAGAAGCGGGAAATTCTGCATATTTCTCGCACCTACTTGGAGTACATCTGCATACTCATATACCTTGTCGATGGTTTGGGTATCCATAACCTCGGTGACAACCCTCATGTCATAGGCTCTCGCTGCTTCTTTAAGAAGCTTTAATCCAATTTCTCCAAGCCCCTGAAAGGAATAGGGCGAGGTTCTTGGCTTGAAAGCGCCTCCTCTTAGGAGTCTAACTCCAAGATTTGATAAAAAGCGAGCGGTTTCGTTTATCTGCTCTTCGGATTCTACGGAGCAAGGTCCCGCTATTACCGTGAAGTATGGACCTCCAATAGGAATATCTTCCACATATATTATGCTATCCTGTCGCAACCTTTCCCTTGAAACGAGCTTTACGCTTTTCATGTTTCCTCACCCCCGTTTTTTCTATCTAAAGGTGGATATAAAAAAAGGGCCTCCGGGTAAATAC
>JAGHDO010000084.1 GCA_021159885.1 Synergistota bacterium
GCATAATACCACCTCCTTGGTAAGAGGGGATTGGCGCTTCCGAACTTCGAGGAAAATATTGATATGAGGGAGAAAGAAGCGCTCTACCTTATAGAATAGCTTAGATTTTGAGGATTGTCAACATGAGGCGCGCTTTGTCGTATCCTGTATAATAATCTTGAGGGGTTTAACTTAGACAGGAGGGGGGATTGGGTCGTGAGGAGCATAAGGGCGAAGCTCATCGTGGCAGGGGTGGTTATTTCACTTCTGGCGGTGGGGGTAACGGTGTTTATCATATCGAAGCTCGCACTCGATAGTCTTGAAAAGGCCTATCTCTCGGAGGCAAAGGCAAGGGTAAGGGGGATTCTTGAGTTGTTCGAATCTCTTGGGAATACTAATATGGGAATGGCTAAGCTTATAGCCTCGAGCTCGAAGGTTAACGATGGTTTGAATCTTGGAGCCTCAGCGGGTAAAAAGGTAGCGGCGTTTATTATAGGTAGCTTTCTTAGTCCCATATATAAAGGTATAAGAAGTGAGGGAGTGGATTTCGTTGCTATATATGACGCTAAGGGAGAGCTCGTGATAGAGCAGGGGCTTAATGTGAAGGGTAAGGGTGCGATTCCAGAATCGAAGCCGGTCTTAAGCGTTCTTAAGGCACAAAAAAATTTTAAAACTGCTCTTAGGGGGGCGAAAGGATTAGAAGTAATAGCCTACTCTCCCGTTGGAAGGAAAGGAGTTGTTTTGGTCGGGACCGTTTTAGATGATGAGCTTCTCGATAAGATAAAGGGCGGTAAGCATATAACCATGAGCCTGTTTGATGCGAGCGGTAATAGAGTGGCTACAACTCTTGTTGTGAATGGTAAGCGGGTGAGGGAACCCATCCCCGAGTCTGCGAGAGAGCCCGTTTTAAAACAGGGGAAGGAGAGCATATTGGTGACCGAAATAGGCGGTATGCTTAAATTTGCCGCTCTTATTCCGCTGAAGGATTCTACGGGAAAGGTAGTGGGAGCTCTCGGTCTGGGAGTTCCGGGAGATGAGTATCTCGCGACGAGAGAGGGCTTGATATCTCGCGGGCTCATGGTTGGTGGGATTTTGATGGTTATCGTGATATTCATGTCTGTATTCATGGCTAATAGCATATCTAAGAGAATAGGGAAGATCGAAACGGCGGCTTCCAAGCTCGCTGAGGGAGACCTGACATATGAGATAGAGCATTTGGGTAAAGACGAAATAGGAATAATGGCAGATGCTCTTAACAAAGCGATCTCGTCTTTGAAAGAGCTTGTTATTAAGGTTAAGTCTGAGAGCGAGGAAGTAGGCAAGACATCTGAGAACGTCGAAAGGCTTGGTGAGAAGCTCCACGGTATGGTAGAAAGCGAGTATAGTGAGGTTACGAGCCTGCGTAGTAGCATAGAGAGCGCGGCGTCAGCTGCTGAGGAAACGAGCGCTGGCGTTGAGGAAGTGGCTTCCTCAGCACAAGCAGTCGCGGAAGCGGTTGGAAGGATAGAGGGTGAAGCCAATCGCGTGGTTGAGGCGGCTCGCGAGGGAGTAAGGCACGTTGATGAGACGGTTGAGGCGGTTGAGGTCGTTTTGGATAGCACTCGGGAGGTTTCTGAAGCTGTTGAGAGACTCACAGGTAGCTTGGGAGAGATAAGCGAGATAGCTAACAAGATAGGTACCATAGCGGATCAAACCAATCTTCTTGCCTTAAACGCGGCTATAGAGGCTGCTCGCGCTGGTGAGGCTGGAAAGGGATTTGCCGTTGTGGCTGAGGAAGTGAGAAAGCTCGCTGAGGAATCTAACGCAGCTGCTTCCGAGATAGGCGAGCTTTCCAGGAGAATGGTGGATGAGATGAGCAACCTTGAGGGAATGATGAATAAGGCTGAAGGAGCGGTAAAAAGTAGTGTCGATCTCGTAGAGAGAACCCGCGAGAGGATAGAGGATGTCATGAAAGCTATAGAGAAGGTTGGAGAAGACATAAAAGAGATAGTCAGTCTCACGGAGACGCAATCTGCGGCAAGCGAGGAGATGGCTGCTGCTATGGATTCTATAGTGAAGTCTGTTAGGGAAGTTATGGATATAATAAATGGCATAACACAGTCCGTTGAGGATCAGAGAAACGTTTCCACAGAGCTTAAGGATATAGGTACTAAGTTGAGGCAGGAAGCCGATGATCTTGGCAAGATACTTGAGCGCTTTAAGGTGGAGGAAAGCGATGTAAAAGGAATAGCTCCGAGAGGTTGATGAAAGTTGCTATTTCTTAAGAGCTTGAATCATGCATTTGTTATAAGCTTTTTCGTAATTAACATGATGATAATAACCGATTATGCGAACCTCCTCTCTGCGGGGAGGTTCTCTTCCTTTCTTCAGGGGAGGAGGTTCGCGAGCTATATTATAGCCTCATTTCTCGGAGCTCTCCCGGGTTGTTTAGGTCCCTTTATGGTCGTTTCGCTTTATATGCATGGCTTTGTGAGCTTCGGAGCGCTGGTTGGAACCATGATAGCTACCTCGGGAGATGAGTCATACCTTATGCTTGCTCTATTTCCAAGACGAGCGATTCTTATTTTCTTACTGCTTTTCCTTTGTGGTATCGTTTTTGGCTGGCTTTCTGATATTCTGATTGGGAGATTAAATATAGCTGTCTGTGATGCATGTGATTTTAGATGCTGTCTTGACTCTCCGCCTTCACTCATCGTTAAACCGCTCTTTAAGCCCTTTAGAAAATTTTCACTAAGAAGACACGGTGCTTTTCTGCTGATAGCGATTCTACTGTTGCTTCTGCTTCTTCATCCTGATATAGAGCTTTGGATGAAATTTACCTTTCTTGGCGTGGGGACGTTTTCTCTTTTTGTTTTGGCCACTGCCTCAGATCACTATGTTGATGAGCATGTTATAAGACACGCTCTTCTTACGCATGGCTGGAAGGTTTTTCTGTGGACATTTGGTTTTCTTCTTCTTCTTAATTTTCTGACAAGCAGATGGGATGTGGTGGCGTTCTTTAAGGAACGCTCACATTTTATCTTTGCTTCAAGTGCGCTCGCGGGAATAATACCTGAATCAGGACCGCATATGTTTTTCTCCTTTGCTTATGCTAAGGGGCTCATTCCGTTTTCGATTCTCTTCGTTAACTCCTTCGTGCAGGATGGGCACGGTCTTCTTCCCTTGCTTTCTCATTCTCTCAAGGATGCGGCTATTGTAAAGCTCTTGAATTTAATTTTCGGTGTAGTAGTGGGGGGACTCTTTTATATTTTGGGTTTCTAATAGCGGGGGTCTTCCTAAAACTGATTTTATGTGTTATAATATATCACGCTTGTAGCAAGTGGGCCCGTAGCTCAATTGGCAGAGCCGCCGGCTCATAACCGGTAGGTTGGGGGTTCGAGTCCTCCCGGGCCCACCATTTTTTTATTCCTCGTTCTTGATCTTCTGCTTTTCCTCTTTTTCGCGATGTTTTCAGATTAAAATCTTTTCTGTTCCGCTCTCCGTGTGTTAAAATAGAATGGCTTTTAAGGGAAATAGACCATTTTAGGGAGGAAGAGAGACTTGAAGCACACGGAGCTTATCGATCTTATTGAGGAGGCGTTTCCTTCCAGCCTCGTGGAGGGATGGGATAATTCCGGCTTGCAGATAGGACCGTTCGATTCGGAGATAAGGCGCGTTGGGGTGGCATTGAATCCATCGTTTCATTCCATAGCATCAGCTGCAGAAAGCAACTGTGATTTTCTCATAACCCACCATCCTCTCTTTTTCTGCCCACTAAAGCGTATAGATCTCTCAACCCCCGTTGGTAAAAGCGTTTCACTTGCACTGTGTAATCGCATTACGGTTTACTCCCTTCATACTCCGTGGGATTCAGCAGTGGGGGGAGGAAACGATTTCTGGGCGGATCTGCTTGGGCTTCAGAATAGAGCTCCCATAGTTCCAGCTCCTGCTGATCCGAGAGCTGGAATGGGAAGGATAGGAGAGATAGGCGAGATCTCCTTTGAGGAGATCGTTTCTCACTTAAAAGATAGCGTTTCCTTTCTTATTCCGGTATTTGCAGGGAGGGAGCGCATTTCGAAAGTTGCTGTATGTATGGGAAGCTGTGGAGATCTCTTGGGAAGGGTGCGAGAGCTATCAGCTCATCTATTTATAACCGCTGATTTAAAGTATCATCAGATACTCGAAGCAGTTAGCTTTAAGATTAATCTCATCATAATGAGCCATCATGAGATGGAGGAAAGAACCTTGCCTAAGCTTGCCGACCATGTGAGAAAACTTGCCCCTGAGCTGGACGTGCAGGTTATACTGGAGAGGGATCCATTATCAGGATGAAAGTCAGAATTTTTTCAGATGGAGCTTCTCGGGGCAATCCCGGAGAGGCTTCAATAGGGGTTGTTATGGAATATGAAGATAAAGGGAAGAAAATTAAGGAAAGATATGGTTGCTATATAGGAGAAACCACAAACAACGTTGCTGAGTATCTTGCCTTGATCTCCGCTCTCAGACTTGCTAAGGAGAGGGGAGCTGAGGAGGTGGAGATTTTCGTGGATAGTGAGCTTGTTTACAAACAGATAATAGGAGTTTATATAGTTAGGAGCCAGAAATTGAGGGGACTTTTCATGGAGGCTAAGGAACTCGCTGAATCGTTTAGGGAGTTTTCGATTCATCATCTCCCGAGAAGAATGAACAAGGAAGCGGATTCGGTTGCGAATACCGCTTTGAGACTGTATAGAATGGTTAAGGTAAGAGCTTGAAGAGAAGGGGGGGCTTATCTTGAAGAGGGTTTTAAGTGGGATGCGTCCCACGGGCAAACTTCACTTGGGGCATTTGGTCGGAGCCCTGAGGAACTGGGTGAGCTTTCAGGATAAGTATAGGTGTTATTACTGTATAGTTGACTGGCATGCCATGATGTCGGAATACGCTGATCCCTCTAAGCTTAAGGAATATATATTGGATATGGCTCTGGACTGGTATGCCGTGGGCATAGATTTTGAGAAGAGCATAGTTTTTATTCAATCTGAGGTTCCGGAGCACGCGGAGCTTCATCTTGCCTTGTCAATGATAACCCCAGTTTCCTGGCTTGAGAGAAACCCGACCTATAAGGAGCAGATGAAGGAAATAAAAAATAAGGATTTATCTACTTATGCCTTTTTGGGGTATCCGGTTCTCCAAGCTGCGGATATATTGATATACAATGCCCACTACGTTCCAGTTGGTGAAGATCAGGCTCCGCATCTTGAGCTCACGAGGGAAATAGCACGTAGGTTTAACTATTTCTATGGTGATGTTTTCGTTATTCCTGAAGCTATATTCACCCCTATTCCCAAGATTCTTGGAACCGATGGTAGAAAAATGAGCAAGAGCTATAATAACTACATTGGTGTAACTGAGGATCCATCATCGGTAGAGAAAAAGGTTATGACGATGATGACCGATACGCGCAGGATGAGGAGAAGCGATCCCGGGGTTCCTGAGGATTGTCCCGTTTTTTATCTCCACAAGGCTTTCAACGAGAGCGAGGAGGAAATAAGAGAGATCTCTGAGGGATGCAGAACCGCTTCTATAGGCTGTGTTGATTGTAAGAGGATACTCCTTAAGCATCTTATTCCAACCCTTGAGCCGTTTAGAAAGAGGAGGAGCGAATACGAGAATAAGAGAGAGGAGCTCATAGAGGTTCTTCATGAGGGCGCGAGAAAGGCAAGAGAGTTTACCGTGAGCATGATGGAAAAGGTAAAGGAAGCGATGAAGATAGCTTGGTAGCATGAAAGTTAGACTCAATAAGTTTTTAGCTCAATGCGGTATAGCTTCTCGAAGAAAGGCAGAAGAGCTCATCTTAAGCGGAAGAGTTAGGGTAAACGGTAGAGTTGTGAAAGAGCTTGCATTTTTCGTTAATTCTGAGAAGGACGAAGTTAAAGTTGGGAGTAAATTGGTTAAGCCTGAAAGGAAAGTTTATATAGTGATGAACAAGCCTATTGGATATGTATGTGCCGTTGAGGATAGGTGGAATCCCACCGTTATAGATCTGGTTAAAGAGGTAAAGGAACGGATTTATCCGGTGGGAAGGCTCGATTTAAGGAGTGAAGGGTTACTAATAATTACGAATGATGGAGAGCTGACGCATCTTCTAACGCACCCCTCGGGTGAGATAAAGAAGACATATCTCGTTAAGACGGACAGACTACCTACCGAAGCTGAGCTTAGAATACTCAGAGACGGTGTTCCACTTGATGATGGTTTGACCTCTCCTGCGAAGGTGAAGGTTCTTCCAAGTGGATGGATTCAGATAACGATTGGAGAGGGCAGAAAAAGAGAGGTCAGGAGAATGTTCGGCTATCTTGGGATCAGAGTTAAGCGGCTTAAGAGGATAGCCATAGGTAAGATGCGATTGGAGAAGCTTGATGAAGGAAAATACAGATTTTTTAACAAAGATGAGCTTTTGCACATGATATATAGAGGTGGTGTGGTATAATGTTTTTGAATGGTGTATTTTTTAAAGTTCTGCTCTTTGGAGGAGGTAATATCTATTGGCGGTAGATAGCATGATTATGCAGCGGATTCTGGCAAAGGTTGACGAGATACCTCCTCTTCCGCATGTTGTGGTTAAGGCTCTTAAGGCTTTAAACGATCCTAAAAGCAATTCCTCAGATATCGCTAAGATAATATCGCAGGATGAGGGACTTACAGCCAAGATATTGAAGCTTGCCAATTCGGCTTATTATGGCTTTCCGAGAAGCATAGGGACCCTAGGTGAGGCTATAACCGTTTTAGGATATAAGACGGTGAAGTCGCTTATCTATGCTGCGGCTGCGCATGGGCACTTAAGCGGTGAGCTTAAGGGATATGCGATGGACAGAGGGGAGCTGTGGAGGCACTCGCTGGGCGTTGCGGTTGTCTCACGTGAGGTCGCTAAGATGGTCAAGTATAAGGATATAGAGCAAGCTTTCGTTGCAGGGCTCCTTCATGATATAGGCAAGATAGTCTTAAATCAATTTGTCCGCTTTGGTTTTACCCTTATTATGAAAAAGGTTGAGGTAGAGAAGGTTCCTTTTCATGAGGCGGAAAGGGATATACTCGGGTTTGATCATACCGATATAGGTGGAAAGATAGCTGAGAAGTGGAACCTCCCTAAGGAGCTTGTTGATTCCATATCTCATCACCATTCGCCTGAGAAAGCCGATGTCGATCCTCAGCTGACATCCATAGTTCATGTGTCAGATGCCATTTGCTTGATGCTTGGATGGGGACTGGGGGCGGATGGTCTTCTCTATCCGCTGAGCGAGATAGCTCTTGAAAATCTTGGCGTCGAAAATATAGATGACTTTATAGCGGTAGCGAGCGATGCTCTCTTTCAGGAAGATCTCTTCTCAGCCCTTTCTTAAAGGAGGGGTATAGAAGTATTGATAATAGCGATAGATGGTCCTGCCGGTAGTGGGAAAACTACGGTTGCCAAGCTGGTTGCAAAAAAGCTTGGTTTTTTTTACCTCGATACCGGTGCCATCTACAGAAGCCTCACCTTGAAGCTCCTACGAGAGGGTATTCCTCTCACTGATCTCTCAAAAGTGGTAAAAATCGCTCGGGATATGAAGCTGGAGTTTCAAGGGGAGAGAGTTTTTCTCGATGGGAAAGATATCACCGAAGATATAAGAGATCCAAATGTAGATAGAAACGTTTCCTTAGTAGCTAAAGTAGCTGAAGTGAGGGATTTACTTCTTCCCCTTCAAAGGAGACTCGTTGAGGGTAGGAATGCGGTGGTCGAGGGCAGGGATATGGGGACCGTTGTCTTTCCGAAAGCAGAGTTAAAGGTTTTTTTAACGGCATCAGTCGAGGAGAGAGCGAAACGCAGGTGGAAGGAGCTTTCCTCAAAGGGAAAAAAGGTATCGTTTAGAGAAGTACTTGAAAATCTTAAAAGAAGGGACAAAATAGATTCCGAGAGAGAAGTTGCTCCGCTTAGGAAATCTGCTGATGCGGTCGAGATAGATACGACGAAAATGAGCGTGGATGAGGTTGTTGGGGAGGTAGTTCGCCTTGCTTTACGGCGTATTAAAGGCTCTGGCGTTTTTTCTGCTTAAAGCTGGATTCGCTATAGAAATAAGGGGGAGAAGTTATGTTCCTGAGAAAGGAGGGCTCATAGTAGTTTCAAATCATTGTAGTAATATGGATCCGGTCATAGTTGGTGCAGTGCTTCCACGTAAGCTTTATTACATGGCGAAAGAGGAGCTTTTTAAAGTTCCTTTCCTGAGAAAGCTTATAATTTCGCTTGGTGCGTTTCCGGTTAGAAGAGGAGAGGGGGATGTAAGGGCTTTGTCTAAAATAGTCGATCTCGTGAAAGATGGAAAGGCAGTTTTGCTCTTCCCGGAAGGCTCGAGATCTGAAAACGGTATGGTGAAAAGATTCATGCATGGTGCTTCCTATGTTGCTCTTAAAGCTCAGGTTCCGGTGCTTCCTGTTGCGATAAAAGGAAGTTTTGAGGCAATGCCTCGTGGAAGTGCTTTTCCAAAGCCGACTAAAATAAGAGTAGAAGTTGGTAAGCCCATGTTTATCAAACGGGAAAAGGGAAAAGTCAAGGAGGAGATATATAGGTTTACCGAGGAGATGAGGGAGATCGTTTGCGGGCTTCTTGATAAAGCCGGTAAAACATGAAAGGCGTGCTTGTTTCTTTAATACCGCCATCTTCTAACGCTCTTGAGATAGAAGAGCAGTTAGAAGAGCTTAAGGAGCTCTTCAGAACGTGGGGTGGAAAGGCGGTTGCAATACTGACTCAGAGACGTAAGCCTGACCCTGCATTTCTTCTGGGGAGAGGTAAGGTAGAGGAACTTAAGGAGCTTCTTGAAAGGAGTTCAGCACAAATTGTTGTCTTTAACGATGATCTTTCTCCGCGTCAGCAAGCTAATCTTGAAAGGGCTCTGGGAGAGGGAATTAGAATCATGGATAGGACTCAGCTTATAATAGAGATATTTGCCAGAAGAGCTAAAACGGCAGAAGCTAAGCTTCAGGTTGAGCTGGCCCGCTTGACATATGAGCTAACCAGGCTAAGAGGAAGGGGTAGGGAGCTTTCAAGGCTTGGTGGTGGTATAGGTACGAGGGGTCCAGGCGAGCAGGAAATAGAAGCTGAAAGAAGACGCATAAAGGAGCGTATATCTCGCCTTAGGGAGAGGCTTGAAGAGGTTAGGGGCAGGAGGGATATACAAAGAAAAAGAAGGAAGAGGGCTGGAATATTTCAGGCTTCCATAGTAGGATATACCAATGCTGGAAAATCAACGCTTTTATCAGCTTTAAGTGGTGAAGATGTCTATGTGGAGGATAAGCTGTTCGCAACTCTTGATCCATTAACGAGGAGGATTCGTCTTCCTTCAGGGAGAGGAATCCTCTTAACCGATACGGTTGGTTTCATAAGAAAGCTTCCACATCATCTCGTTGCTGCTTTCAGGGCTACCCTTGAGGAGGTTAGAGAGTCGGATGGTTTGCTTCATGTAGTTGACATATCTTCCTATGATTTTTTCAAGCAAATAGATTCTGTAAATGGTGTATTAAAGGGATTAAGGAGCTTGGAAAAACCAACCATAATGGTTTTTAACAAAATAGACAAGCTTAGCAGGGATGAGCTTGAGTCGTTGAAGGCGAGGATAGGAAATCGATACGGAGATGCCGTATATATCTCTGCCTTAAAGAGGCTAAATCTCGAGGGTCTATATCAGGCGATGGAGAGGTGGCTTTGAGCTGGAGGAAAAGGGAACGCTACTGAGCATGACGGGATATGGAAGGGGAGAGAGCGAGGGAGAGGGGATAAGATGCATAATTGAGCTTTTTTCTGTTAATCATCGTTTCTGCGATATAAGCGTTAGACTTCCCAAGAACCTATTGGCGCTTGAGGTGAGAATAAGGGACTATTTGAGGGCAAGGATCAGGAGGGGTAAAATCAGTGTTGTGGTCAGCTTTCGATATCTGGAAGGCTATATTCCGGAGATAATGCTTAACAGGCCACTTGCCAAGCGATATTATGAGATGCTTAATGAGCTTAAAGACGAGCTTAAGCTTTTAGATGAGATAAGACTTGATATACTTATGAAGCTACCGGACCTGTTTAAGGTTACCGAGATAACGGAGGACGTTGAGAAGATATGGCCTTTAGTTGAAAAAGCACTTACGGAAGCTGTAAGCGGTATGATGGAGATGAGAGAAAGGGAGGGAGCTTTTCTCGCTAAGGATCTTAAGGAGCGCTTAAGAAGCCTTTTTTCGCTTTCGGAAGAAGTGGAAAGGAGGTGTTTGGAGCTTAGGGAGGCAATTCCTCAAAAGCTTAGGGAGAGGGTGGAGGAGATACTGAGAGACGTCTCCGTAGATGAGGATAGGTTGCTTGCCGAGATAGCCCTTTTTCAGGAAAGGAAAGACGCTACCGAGGAAATAGTCAGATTTAGAAGTCATCTTGAGCAATTCTCGAAGATGCTTGATAAAGGCAGTCCTATAGGTAGGAAGATGGATTTTCTCATTCAGGAGATGTTGAGGGAGATAAATACTCTCTCCTCTAAGGCTGGAGAGGTAGAAATATCAAGGCTTGTTGTTGAGATGAAAGCGGAGCTTGAGAGAATAAGGGAGCAAGTTCAAAATATAGAGTGAGGTGATATCTTTTATGGGGTTAAAGCTTATAAACGTTGGATTTGGGAACGTGGTCGTGGCTAATAGAATAGTGGCGATCGTGAGTCCTGGATCCGCTCCGATAAAGCGCATGAAAGAAGCGGCGCGGGAGAAGGGGAAACTTATAGATGCAACGTGTGGGAGAAGGACTCGCGCCGTTATAATAACCGATAGCGATCACATAATACTTTCAGCTATTCAACCAGAAACGGTAGCAAACAGAGTGTTGGAGGAAAACGAAAAGGAGAATGGCTCAAAATAAGGGTAAGCTTTTTGTCATTTCGGGACCCTCTGGAGCAGGTAAGGGGACGTTAAGAAGAGAGCTCTTTAAGAGGGTCCCTAATTTGGTATATTCGGTCTCCGTGACTACGAGAAAGCCCCGCGCGGGAGAAAGAAATGGGGTAGATTATTTCTTTATCTCTGAGGAGGAGTTTGAGAAAATGAAAAGGAATGGTGAGCTCCTCGAATGGGCCCAAGTTCATGGCAATCTCTATGGAACGCCGAGAAAATTTGTTGAAAGCAAGCTAAGCGAGGGTAAAAGCGTTGTCTTGGAGATCGATGTTCAGGGAGCTCTTCAGGTAAAAAGGAGCTTCCCTGAAGCGGTATTGATATTCATTCTTCCTCCCTCGGAGGAGGAGCTTTTTCGAAGACTGAAGAAAAGAGGAACCGAAACGGAGAGCGAAATGGAATTACGCCTTAAAAACGCACAGTGGGAAATGAATAGAATGGATGTCTATGACTATGCCGTCGTTAACGATGATATTGAGAAGGCATCTGAGGAGCTCGTTAAGATAGTAAAAAGTGAGATATATGGGCGCGATGCGGGAGGTGATTCCTAATATGTTTTATCCCTGTGTGGAGGATGTGATGAAAAAAACTGGCATAAAGACACACTATCTTCTGACGCTTATAGCGGCGAAAAGGGCGAGGGTTATAAGCATGGATCCCTCAAGGAGAGTTATAAACGCTGAGGCGATAAAACCGCTATCGGTAGCCTTGAGGGAGATAGAGCAGGGGTTGGTAGAATGGGAGCTACCTTCAAAAGCTTCCTCCAAGAAAGAAGGATAATTTTAGGGATTTCAGGGAGCATATCTGTATATAAGGCGGTTGAGCTCTTAAGACTTCTTCAGTCGGGAGGAGCAAAAGTCAAAGTTATCTTGACCGAGGGGGCATGCAAGTTCGTAAGTCCGCTTCTTTTCTCACCCTTTTCTGAGGGAGTTTACTCTCCTTCATCTTACTTTTCTGGGGGTACTCCTCATGTGGATCTTGCTTCTTGGGGGGAAGCTTTGATCGTTTATCCTGCCTCAGCCGATTTTATGTCGGCGGTTCGTGCGGGAAGAGCTGATGGTTTACTTGAGACGGTATATATGGCTTTCAGAGGTCCCAGGATTATCGCTCCTGCGATGAACTGGAGAATGCTTTCGAGTGAAAGTATAACGCGAAATCTTAGAATTTTAAGGGAAGAAGCGTCTATTTTGGAACCCGAAAGCGGATTTTTAGCATGTGGTGAAACCGGTAAAGGAAGGCTCGCTTCCCCAGAGAGAGCATTCTTTGAGCTGGAGAAGGCTTTGTATGAGCCTAAAGCTTTGCAAGGACTTCGTATCCTTGTGAGTGCTGGCCCTACTAAGGAAAACATCGATCCGGTGAGGTTCATATCGAATCCATCTTCAGGTAAGATGGGCTTTTCGGTTGCTTATGTTGCCAGGCTTATGGGAGCAGAGGTGGACTTAATCAGCGGTCCTGTTTCCCTTTCTCCTCCACCGGGAGTTAAGTTGTACCGCGTTGAGACGACCGGAGAGATGTTCGAGATAGCGCTTGAGCTTTTTCCGGAATCCTGTATAACCATTAAATCGGCTGCGGTGCTGGACTTTAGACCGAGATTTCGCTCGTTTTCTAAAATAAAGAAGGAAGGCAAAGATAGTCTATTATTGGAACTCGTTAGGAATCCTGATATACTTCAAGAGCTTGGCAAGCTCAAGAAGAAGGGGCAAGTTCTGGTTGGTTTTGCCCTTGAAACGGAAAATATTTATAAAAACGCGCACAGAAAGCTAAGGGAGAAGAATGCGGATCTCATGGTTGTAAATAGTGCCTTTAAGGGGTTTCAGGGGGATGAGAACGAGGTAGCTTTCGTATATCCCTCTGGGATTGTGAGGTTTCTTCCAAGAGCCCACAAGAAGAGGATAGCGGAGGAGATACTTAAGGAAGCCAATGACATACGTCTTAAATGTCGCAGTTGAGCGTCCTATATATCTTCCTCTTTCCTATCGCTATGATAGAAAGCTTAAGGTAGGAGTTAGAGTGAAGGTCCCTGTAGGGAAGTCCATCGCACGAGGGTGGGTAATTTCCACTGGTGGTGAGTTTAAAAGAGATGATTTAAGGTCGGTTTCTGAAGTTATAGATAGGGTTCCTCCTCTACCGCGGAACTTCTTTAGGCTTGCTGAGCTCATCTCATGGAAGTATTGCTATCCTCTTGGGTTAAGCCTCAAGATGCTTTTTCCTTATGACTATCTTTCATCCTTTGGAGAAGCTGGTTTTAAGGTGAGTTATCCCCTTTTTAAAAAAGTGCTCGTTGGGGGAAGAAAGGAAAGGTCGAAGTTTTATAGGAGCCTTATAGCCGATGTCTTGGAGAGAGGGGGTAAAGTTCTTTTTATAGCTCCTCAGGTGGAGGATCTTGAACATTGGGCTGATGAGCTTTCCTTTAAAGAAAGGACTTTTTTCTGGCATGCTCATATGGGAAGGAGGGAGAGAAAGCTTTCTTGGGAGGTAGCTAAAAGGGATGAAGAAGCTTTATTTATAGGTACGTCTTCTGCTTCACTTCTTCCCTTAAGGTGTTTATCTCTCGTCATAATTGAGGATGAAGGTAACCCTTACTTAAGAAGGATATTAAGGCCTTATATCCACGCGCGGGATGCCATTTTACTAAGGGGTAAAGTGGAAAGCTATTCTATGGTCCTTGGGAGTCCCATCCCAAGCACTGAGGCTTATGAGCTTGTAGTTCAAAATGGATGGGGGCTCCTTGAGCTTCCGAGGGGGCGAAAACCAGTTTATAAAATAATGGATCTGAGGAAAACCAAAACTAAGGCTTTTCTATCCCTGTCAGTTTTCAGAAGGGTGAAGGCAAACCTTAGACACGGTAAGAGGAGCATAATTCTTCTGAATAGAAAAGCTTATGCGTCTTATCTTAAGTGTGAGGAGTGTGGGTACGTGCCAGAGTGTCCGAGATGTGAAATTCCTCTCTCCTTTTACAGGGATGAGAAGAAACTCAAGTGTTCTTATTGTGGATATGAGGTTTTCGTTTCGAACAAGTGTCCAAATTGTGGTGGTTTTTTCCTTAGAGAGGGTGCTCCAGGAATCGAGCGGGTCGAAGTAGCTTTAACGAAGGAGCTTGGAAGTGTTTTCAGATGGGATGCTGAGACGGAAACGTTTGATGAAAAAGCTCTTGTCGTGCTCGGAACGCAAAGGGTTCTTCAAGCGAAAGTTATGCGGGGCGTTTCTCTCGCCTGTTTGCTTCTTGCGGATACGCTTATTTACAGATCGAGCTACAGGGGTGAGGAGGAAACGGTGAGGATGATATATTCGCTTGCGGATTTCTCACCGGATGAGCTTTATGTTCAAACTTATATACCGGGTCATCCAGCTTTTAAGGTCTTTAAAGATGACTCTTGGAAGGAGTTTCTCGAAAGTGAGCTTGCTAAGAGAAGAGAGCTTTCCTATCCCCCCGCTTCAAGTGTGGCTCTTTTAGTAGCTGTGGGTAGGAGTGAATCTGTATTGAGAGAGAAGCTTAAAGAGGCGGGGAGATTTCTTAAAGACAGAGGGTTGGAAGTTCTGGGACCTCTGAGAAAAGGAGCCCAGGGTGGAAGATTATCGCTGTCTCTGCTTCTTAAGGGAAAGAAGGGAGAGCTTCAGGATAAGGTTTGGAAGCTTATCTTTGAAGGGAAGCTCAGGCTTACGCAAAATTTTTACCTT
Organism: Synergistota bacterium; assembly: GCA_021159885.1. NCBI lineage: Bacteria > Thermotogati > Synergistota > Synergistota bacterium. The sequence goes on from JAGHDO010000084.1 coordinate 14,554, forward strand.
TTAGTGGATCCTCCGGAGGTGTAGATGATGGGCTTGCCCGTGGTTGCCATAGTTGGAAGACCTAATGTTGGGAAATCAACTCTGTTTAACAAAATAATAGGAGAGAGAAAAGCCATAGTGGGAGATCGGCCTGGCATCACCCGCGATAGAATATATGGGATAGGAGAATGGCTTGGCAGGAAATTTTGGCTCGTGGATACCGGGGGGGTTCTCATTGGAGAAAGGGACCCTGTCTGGGAGGGCGTAAGAGGGCAGGTCTTGAGAGCAGTTGAGGAAGCAGATGCGGTGCTATTCGTGGTAAGCGGTAGGGATGGACTCCTTCCAGCGGATGAGGAAGTAGCAGAGGTGTTAAGAAGAATGAGAAAAAAGACGGTTCTCGTTGTTAATAAGATAGATGACGAGAAACATGAGAAACTTGTCTCTGACTTTTTCGCCCTTGGTATGGGAGATCCTGTACCAGTTTCAGCAGAATCTAAGAGAAACCTTGATGAGGTTCTCGATAGGCTTTTGGAGATTCTCCCTGAGGTTAAGGAAGAACCAATGCTTGAAGGGGTGATAAGGGTTGCCATACTTGGAAGGCCTAACGTTGGTAAATCATCTCTTTTTAATCTTCTATCTGGCGAGGAAAGGGCGATAGTTTGTGAAGAGCCGGGAACGACGAGAGATTCGGTTGATAGTATAGTCAGGCATGGGGATAGGGAATATTTGTTTGTCGATACTGCTGGGTTAAGAAGGCGATCTAGGATAAAGGACAGCATTGAGTACTATAGCACGTTAAGGTGTCTGCGGGCTCTTGAGAGAAGCGATGTTGCGATTCTTATGCTCGATGCTCTTGAACCGGCAACGATGCAGGATAAGAGAATAGCAGGAATGGTAGAGGAAAGAGGTAGAGCTTTAATAATTGCGGTAAACAAGGTGGATCTTTTACCCGGCTATGATCCGGAGGCTTTTAGAAGCTTTCTTCTAAAGGAGTTCTATTTCGTGAGCTATGCACCGATTTTGTTTATTTCTGCTAAGACCGGTTATAATGTGGAGGAGCTCTTTCCAGCGATAGACAGGGTTTACTCGAGCTGGAGAACAAGGATACCGACTTCTCAGCTAAATAGGGTTTTAGAAGAAGCTCTTTACTTCTCTCCTCCCCCTTCTGATAAAAGGGGTAGGAGGTTGAAAATATATTTCATCTCTCAGAAAGGAGAAGCTCCTCCTCTGTTTGAGCTTTCCGTAAACTCTCCGGAGCTGGTGAAGAAGTGTTATCTTTCCTATCTTGAGAAACGCTTTAGGGATGTTTTTGGCTTCGAAGGCACTCCTGTGAGGTTTCGACTAAGGAGGCATTAGGTCTTGAGGAAGACTATAGCCGTTGTCGATGACGAGGAGGATATAGTTGAACTAATATCCTATAACTTGAAGAGAGAGGGGTTTGATGTTAGGGGCTTTTACGATGGAGAGAGCTTTATCTCTTCCCTGAAATCCTTTTATCCTGACTTGGTTATTCTTGACCTCTTGCTTCCGGGCATGGATGGATTTGAGGTGTGTCGTTATATAAGAAGGGATGAGCGTCTTTCGAGGATACCGATAATAATGCTTAGCGTTAAGGATAGCGAGATCGATAAGGTTGTCGGACTCGAGCTTGGGGCTGATGACTATTTGACTAAGCCTTTTAGTACTCGTGAGCTGATAGCGCGGGTTAAAGCGGTTCTTAGAAGGTATGGTGTAGCTGGGGTTAATAAGGCAAGCTTGATAAAGAGAGGCTCTCTTCTGGTTGATCTTGAAACCATGGAAGTGACGCTCAGTGGTAGGAGAATAGAGCTGACTCCCATAGAATTCAAGCTCCTCGTGGTATTTCTTCAGAACCCTGGCAGAGTCTTTACGAGAGAAGATCTGCTTGAGAAGCTCTGGGGAGGTAAGTTCGTTGTGGATCGTACCGTTGATGTTCACATAAACAATTTGAGAAAGAAGCTTGGTGAGGCGGGAAAAGCAATTAAATCCCTGAGAGGAGTAGGTTATAAGCTTGAGAGATAAATCTCTCTGGTTTTTCCTATTTTTATCCCTTTTCTTGATTGTTTTTCCCCGCTTTGATAGCCCCGCAGGGAGAGCTCTCCTTCTTGCTTCTGTGTTCTTCACCTTTTTAGGTGTAGATCTCTACCGGGGAAGGCGTTTAAGACGGATTATCAGTTTGCTTAGAAGGTTAGGAGTTGGTGATTTTAAAGCGAGGATTTTTGTGGCGAGTAGAGATGAAATAGGGGAGCTCTCTAAGGAGGTAAACGAGATAGCGCGTCATCTGGAGCATATCTCTTCTGAGCTTTCGCTAAGGGAAGGAGAAATCGAGGGCTTATTTCGCGTGGTCAAGGACCCGCTTCTCTTTCTCGACGAGATTGGCAGAGTAAAAATGGCTAACATTTCTTTCGCGAAGCTCATTGGTGAAAGGGAAGGCAGAAACCTTAAGGGTAGATGGTATTGGGAGGTAGTTAAGGAACGCTCGCTCTTTAAGCTCGCGGAGCTGGCTCGCGATGGCGTTGGGATCGATGGTATGGAATTGGTCTTGGGCGATGAGATATACCTTGCGACTGTCATTCCTCTTAAAAACGGAAGCTTGATATATATGAAGGATATTACAGAGAGAGCCCGCTTAAGAAGTATGGAGTCGGACCTTATATCCAGCATGGCTCATGAACTCAAAACCCCCTTGACTGCCATAAAAGGAGCGGTTGAGACCGTTGAGGAAACCGGCGATATGGATAGGAGGTTTCTTTCAATTATCAAAAGGCATACCGAAAGACTTATAAAGATAGTTTCAGATATGCTGACTCTTCAGCTGATTAAAAAGGGAGCAGATTTGAGCTTTGAAATGGTGAATTTAAGGGAGCTCGTTGAGGACGTATCCGTTCTCTTTGAAAAAGAGATGGAGCGTAAGGGGCTTGGTCTCGAAATTGATATTCCAGAGGATGCTCCTACCCTGAAAGGAGATCGGTTTATGCTTGAACGTGCTCTTATTAATCTCTTAGACAACGCTGTTAAGTACAATGTTGAAAAGGGAAGGATAAGGGTGACGGTGAGGTGGAATGAGAGTCGTTTAAAGCTTATAGTGGAGGATACCGGTATGGGAATTCCCCGTGAGCATATTCCGCGCATATTCGATAGATTCTATGTTGTGGATAAATCGCGATCACGCAAGCTTGGAGGCACAGGTCTGGGATTATCCATAGTCAAGGAAGCAGTTTTGCTTCATCGGGGAGAGATAGAGGTTGAAAGCAGCCCCGGTGAGGGAGCCAGGTTTACCCTCATCTTTCCTCTTTAAAGAAAACTTTAATTTTCCTTTAACCTCGCTTTGCAAACTTTCCTTAAAATTTTTCCTGCAAAAACGCTCTTAAAGGGAGGTGTTTCTCTTGAGAAGTTTCAGATTTGTCTTGGCGGTAGCCGTTATCGCCGTGTTCGCTCTCGTGGGAGGTTCTTGGGCTGTTGGGTCTGAAAAGATTAACATAGTGGGATCGACCACCGTCTTGCCTATAGCTCAGGCATGTGCAGAGAGGTTCATGGATTTGCATCCTGAGATCGATGTTTTCGTTAAGGGAGGAGGATCTGGCGTCGGAATATCCGCTCTGATCGATGGTACTTGCGATATAGCTGATGCATCGAGACCTATGAAACCCTCGGAGGTAATAAGAGCGAAAGCGAAGGGGATTAATCCGGTAGCTCATGTAATAGCTAAGGATGGAATCGCTGTGGTCATTCATTCCTCTAACCCTGTGAGCGCTTTGACCATTGATCAAATAAAGGATATATATGTTGGAAGGATCAGAAATTGGAAGGAGCTTGGTGGTAAAGATATGAAGATAATTGTGATATCGAGGGATTCTTCTTCGGGTACCTATGAGGTTTTTGAGCATCTTGTTCTTAAAGGGACTAAGATAAGAAAAGATGCGCTTTTAATGGCTTCTAACAAGGCGGTTGCGATGGCAGTGGCTAAAACGCCGGGAGCGATAGGTTATGTGGGATTGGGCTACCTTTCGAAATCCCTTAAAGCTCTTAAAGTAGATGGGGTTTATCCTACCCTTAAGACTGTTATAGATGGTTCGTATAAGCTCTCGAGGCCTCTTTTCATGTATACCAATGGAAGGCCTACGGGAGCAGTTAAAGAGTTTATAGATTTCGTTCTGTCTCCTGAGGGGCAGAGGATAGTTAAGGAGCAGGGGTTTGTTCCAATAGGACTAAAGGATTAAGATGAGGTTGAGAGAGAAAGCGATCGAGGCGCTTCTCCTCACATGCGCCTCGATCGCGATTCTCATCGTTTTCGGTATAGTTCTTATGCTCTTTATGGAAGGGATTCCCATATTCTATAAGGTATCCCTGTGGGACTTTATCTTTGGTGATGATTGGTATCCCACGTCTTCCCCTCCCGATTTTGGAATTCTTCCTCTTCTCGTGGGATCAGCCGTTATCACGCTGGGAGCTCTTATCGTTGGTGTGCCGTTGGGTCTGGGATCTGCTATCTATCTCTCTCAGATTGCGAGTCCTCGTGTGAGAGAGCTTTTAAAGCCCATTCTTGAGATATTAGCGAGCATTCCTTCTGTGGTTTATGGTTTCTTCGGTATGGCGTTTTTCGGACCGCTTGTTATGAACGTGTTTTCCGTTCCAGTGGGATTAAACGCATTCACTGCTTCTGTGATTCTTGGCGTGATGATAGTACCCACCGTTGCGAGCGTCGCTGAGGATGCGATGTCCTCCGTTCCGAGAGATCTTATCGAAGCGTCCTACGCTCTTGGAGCCACGAGGTGGAGAACCATAGTTAAGATCGTTATGCCCACTGCCTCATCTGGAATAATAACGAGCATTCTTTTAGGATTAGGGAGAGCTGCTGGGGAAACGATGACGGTTCTCATGGTAGCCGGTGGATCTCCCCAGATACCAAGATCCATATTTGATCCAGTCAGAACTATGACCGCTACCATAGCTGCTGAAATGGGGGAAGCTCCTGTGGGAAGTTCCCATTACCATGCGCTCTTTGCCATAGGGATGCTTTTGTTCTTTATCACTTTTGCTTTCAACTTCCTCGCTGAACGTTTTGCAAAAAGGAGGATATATCTATGATGTGGACGGTTCTTGAGGAGAAGGTAGCCCTCTTTATCCTTAGACTTGTCTTGCTGTTCGTTTTAACCTTTCTTTTCTCGCTTTTCTTTGTTATATGCGTTAATGGGGCTCAGGTTCTATCCATTTCCTTTCTGACCGAATTTCCGAGATGTGGAATTACAAAGGGAGGTATCTACCCTGCGCTTGTAGGAACGTTTTATCTTTCCATAGGATCCCTGCTTTTTGCATTTCCCCTTGGCGTGCTGGCAGGAATTTATCTTAAGGAGTATGCAAGGGAAACCTGGCTTACATACCTGATAAGAGCTTGTGTTAATACTCTCGCTGGTGTTCCCTCGGTCGTTTTTGGATTGTTCGGAATGGCATTTTTTCGTTAAGTGGCTTGGTTTCGGTGTTTCCCTCCTTTCCGGCATATTGACCTTGGGAATATTGATTCTTCCGGTCATAATAAGAACCACGGAGGAAGCTTTGAACAGTGTTCCTGCTGATCTTAAGGAGGCTGCATATGCCCTTGGAGCTACAAAATGGAGAATGATCAAGACGGTGGTTATACCAATGGCATTTCCGAGCATTCTAACGGGTGCTATCTTAAGCCTTGGTAGAGCGGCGGGTGAGACGGCACCCATCATGTTCACCGCAGCTGCGTTTTATTGCCGGCACACTCCCCGCTCTCTCTTCGACGAGGTTATGGCATTATCATATTTAATATATGGTTTGATGACTGAGGGAACTAAGCCCGAGTACCAGGTTCCGATCGCGTTTGGAACGGCTCTTGTGCTTCTCTTACTTGTTTTGGGTATCAGCGGTATAGGCATATTCCTAAGATACCGTTCAAGAAAGATGAGATGGTGATGTAGTCCTTCGCCTTCCGCTTTATATCGTTTTATATCTTTCTTGCTAAGATCGTGCGTATTTGATATAATGATTCCAAAACTCCAAGAATCATGTATCTTTTTCCCGTTGAAAACGATAAGGGGGTATTGGGAGGATGGGACTTATCGTATGGAAGTTCCTCGAGAAGGCGGAGCGTGCTATCCTCGTTATTGTCTCCATCACCGTGACCGTTATGGTCATGACGCAGGTTATCCTCAGGTATATCTTTAAGGCTCCAATCATGGGAACGGAAGAGCTCGCTACTCTTGTAGGGTGCTGGCTCTACTTTATAGGCGCAGCTCATGCTTCCCGCGAGAGGAGTCATATCAAAGCTGATGTCCTAAATGTCATAGTCAAGAACCCGAGGCGCATGCTCTGGATAAAATTTAGCGTTACGCTCTTTACACTCGTTATGACGAGCATATTTTCCAAATGGGCATGGAACTATATCCTTTGGTCTATCAAGACGCCGGAGTACTCTCCCTCTCTGAGGGTCCCCGTTATATACGCACAGATTTCTCTCTTTCTGTCAGCGGTTTTAATGGCTTTTTATACGCTTGTAGAGCTCATAGACTATACCCTTCAGCTTTTGGGTAAGAGACCTATGGAAGTTGCAAAGAGAGAGGAGGAGATCGGGTAATGCATATCGTAATTGATATTCTGATCCTTATAGTCACCATAGCCATAGGCGTTCCCGTGCCCTTCTGCTTCATGACAGCGGCTCTTTACATGGCGATGATTGCATTTCCTGATTTTTCCTTCCTAACCACCATAGGGTTCAGGGCTATGAACTCTATCACATTGCTTTCCATACCGTTTTTTATAACGGCTGGTATGCTGATGGGATCGAGCGGAATTGCAGAGAGACTCGTTAGCTTCGCTGAGGCTCTGCTTGGTAGACTACGTGGGGGATTAGGAGCTGCTACCATATGGGCGTGTGCCATCTTTGGGGCTATTTCTGGAACGGCTTCATCTGCTGTTGCCGCTATTGGTACCATAATGATTCCAAAGCTTGAGGAAAAGGGGTATCCTCGATATTATACTACCGCAATGGTGAGCTGTGCGGCCATTTTGGGCCAGCTTATACCGCCGAGCGTTCCCATGATCTTGTATGGTTGGGTTACTCAAACTTCCGTGACCGCGTGCTTCCTCTCGACCGTGATCCCCGGCATTCTGACTGCGACCCTCTATTCTATAATCAATTACTTTATGGTTAAAAAGCATTTTCCCATGGTTAAGGTTGAACCTCCGGTTCACGGCTTTGAGAAGGTCAAAATCGTGGCACGTGCCACGAGAAAAAGCATCTGGAGCTTGCTTATGCCGGTTATCATACTGGGAGGTATCTATAGCGGAGCCACCACCCCCACCGAGGCTGCTGCCGTTGCGGTTACCTACTCTGTGATAATAGGTTTCTTTGTTCATAAGGAGCTTAATTTCAGAACGTTTGCCAGATCGCTTTATACAGCGGCAACCACGAGCGGAGTCATTGTTCTGATGCTATTTTTCGTTACGATACTTGGCAGGCTTTATACGATGGAGCAGGTGCCCATGAAGATAGCTAACTTCTTGCTTTCCATATCTCACAATAAGTACGTTATATTGCTTATGATAAACGTTTTTCTGATAATAATCGGTATGCTTATGGATGATTTAAGCGGGACAATGCTTGTTGCTCCTCTGCTTCTTCCGTTAGCGGTGCGTATAGGAGTTCATCCAGTGCACTTCGCGGCTATCCTGGGGACTAATCTTGGGTTAGGTAATGTGACTCCGCCGACGGCGCCGATTCTCTACCTCGGAGGGCGTGTGGGAAGGGTTTCCTTCGATCAGTATATAAAACCGGCACTGGTCTTCATGCTTCTCGGAAACGTTCCCGTGATAATATTGACCACTTACTTCCCCTCCTTATCCATGTTTCTTCCTCGTTTAATTCTGGGGATCAGGTGAAGGAGGCAGGCGCGTCAGGGGGAAAGAAAGCAAGTAAAAATGGGGGGTGAAAGGAAAAGTGGGTAACA
>JAGHDO010000085.1 GCA_021159885.1 Synergistota bacterium
CATGTGAGCATGAGAATTTTTACTGGTTTGAGGATGAAAATGAGCTTCCATATTTCGGCGATGCTTTTGATGTAAGTAAGGAGTTTATTTGGAATTTGCCTTCACCGGTTGATCTTCAGGAGCTAAAGGAGATATATGTTAACTGTTATGTGGGGGACGAGTTTTGCATATTTTTCCTATTTGATCTCTCTCAGTAAATACAGCGTTGGCTTTCTTTCGAGGGAGAGCCAACCGAGTCTCTTGCGGTTGGCTCCTTTTTATTAAAAAGTGAGGTGATATGAGGTGATGCGAAAGTATTTTTATGGTCTGTTGAGTCTTCTCTTCTTAGGAATTTTTTTAGCAGGTTGTGGTGCTGGTGGAGGTGCTGGAGGAGGAGACCAGGCTAAGATAGTCCTTGATGAGTTAGCCTCAGCGTTTGAGGAAGGAGTAGATCAGGTAAGGGCTATAACGGATACACAGAACTTCAAAATGTATGGTAATGGTTGGGATGATGAGGAGGAGTATCTAAACAAGTTTTATTCAGCTCTTGAGGAAGCGGGACTTTCGCTTGAAGCTTATATGTATCCGGATTTCAGCGAGTATATAGGAGATGAGCTGGCGGTAAAGACCTTCGATTATTACTATATTACTGATGGAACGCGAAGGAGGCTCTTTACAGATTGGTTAGGAACTTCTATATATTACTTTAGGAAGAGCGTCGGTGCTCAAGGGGAAGAAAAATGGCTCTGGGAAGGGAATAAACATGATTTTTATGGATGGTTTAGGATAGAATACACTGTGAGAATACCGTTTTCCTTTGAGACCATGGAGCCGTATTATGACGGTATGGGGATAGAAATGGAATATTATAATGGAAAACCCTATTATAAGGTCTGGATCGAAAGTTGTGTATGGAATTATGAAGAGCAGAGGGGGGATCCTGTCTCGATCGAACTTCAAACTGACGATGGATTTTCATTTATAGTCTGGAATGATGGGGAAATAAGCGAGGAGGGAGATCAGATAAGCGTGGGGAATGAAGGGGTATGTATTTTGCTTTCCCAGGGTGAGGTTCTTGATAAAACATGGCTTAAGATAACCGATCTTAACGATTCAAGCAAAGTTTTCTATAAAAAACTTTTAACGGTGGAGAAGGTAACGCAGATTTCTGGCGTTAATCCGTTTGAGGTAGTTCCTTACATAGAGCTTAGCGTGTCTAATGGGATGGTTGAGAGCATAAGGATCACCTTTAAGGAGCATAAAGATGGAGAACTTAAGGATATATCTATGGAGAGCGTGCCTTATTGCAGATTTCAAGTGGGATATTGGGATCAGAATGACGAGGCGTTTGAGGGGCCCTGGTATAGCTGGTACGAGAATGGAGAGGGGGATCCTGACTTTACGAACGCGTTTAAATCAGAGTTTGTATGGGACTTGGAGAATCCCGTTAGTCTGAATAATTTAGGGGGAATAAGAGTTGGCTGTTATATAGGAAGCCAGATATGCATTAATTTTGACTTTAGATTTCAGTAAAGAGTTTGCTGGGAATGAAGTGAGGTGATCTTAGGTGATGCGAAGGATCTTTGTGGGCGTTCTGTTAATCTGTGTTGTTTTAGCCTTTCCTCCATTTGCTTTTGCGTTTACATCTGAGGATGTTAAAAGGTGGCATGAAACGGCATGGGAGAGAGTGGCTGATATGTGTCTTCAAGGCAGATACGAGGCTAAGATGGGAATCTATTCCGCGAGGAGTCTGATGGTAAAACACCCTGAGTATTATCTTCAGATGGACAGGCTTTATATAAATCTTTTTGAGAGAGCCAAGGGAATAATAAACCTGAAGGAAATGCTGCGCGAGGATCCATTTGCTAGCTATCACGATCCTGAAAGGTTTTACGCTTACTGGGAGGCAGTTTGCTATTGTATGGAGAACCGGGAAGGAGATATACCTCTTGATGCCCGTGAGTTTTCCTGGGATTATTACGATGAGATTTCCTTTGCGCCGGTTTCCTTGAATGACTTTTATGACTCATCGGCGTATATATTCCCGATTCTTGATCTCAGGCTTCCATTTTTCTGGAACACTTTATGGAACAGGGAAGAACCGAGAAAGATACCGCGCGTGAGCATGGCTGAAGCTCTTTATTTAAGGGCGCTTGATGAGGGGTATAGCGATGCATATCTTCTTATTACCGATAAGGGCTATGCCTATCCTTACTATGGCGGTGTGCTTCATGACTATGAGACCGGTGAGGTTATAGAGGGCATTCCCCCGGAAGCTGGTAAAGTATTTCTTGTTATGAACGAGGAGAATGTCTGGTATCCGTTATTTGGAAGGGATGATAGGGATAAGGATTCTGTGCTTGCGGGAATAGTTAGCGCTTATTGTGAGGAGAATTGTGTTCCGGAGCTGAGCGAATTTGAGAGCGAGGTAATAGAGAGGCTCAAGTATGGCACCGATAATGCGAATGAAACTGAAGAAGGCTGGCTTAAGGCTGCTGCGGGGCACGCATATGGAGAGAGGTTGTTTTCCGCACAGGAACTGCTTGATTTTTATGAGCCCTTTGTCCCTGAGTACTTCTGGACTTATGGTCCACCCGTTGGCTGGTGTTCACCTTTTCCTTTTTATATGGTTTATGTTACTACCTTTATAGTTTGTAATTCGCTTTCTCCTAATGCTTCCGTTTTAGCTGCGATACTTGAGGAGAATGAGGATGATCCTGCGAAGGCGCTTAGGGCTTTAAGCGAGAGATATCTTTCCTGGTTTGAGCTTACTGAGGGTTTTCCAGGATGTGATTATTTTGACAACTGGGAACCTAACCTTGATGATAAACTTATATCACAGGCTGGCGTTTGTAGATCTGAGGCTACTAATGTTGCCTCAGCCTTCTGGCTCGTTCAGGTTCCCGGCTGGAAAGTCTTTACTCCCAACTGGTGGGATGTTGATGGAAGAGGTGGACATGTTATAACAGGGATTTGCGATATAAAGACTGGTTTTAAGGGGCGGTTGAGTAACGGGATATATGAGCATTATAGTCCCTTAGATAGTTCAAAGAGTGATGGAAAACCTCGTGTTGTCTTCGGAAATGTGGTTGATGCGGTTAGCCTGAATTTCGTGATGTTCAGAGAGTATATAGATAGCCAGTACAACTATCTCTGGACAACTTTCTCCTCGCGGGAGGAGCTTTACGATTTCGTGGAGGAGCTTTTTGAGCTTGACTCCTCGTTCGTTATAGCGAAGGAGTTTCATCCTACAGAGGGAATGCCCAGAAAGGCAGAGCACAAGCTCTTTATTTTGTTCCCATATCCATCGCTTAAGTTTTTTAAGGGATATGGATATTGGGACTACTACGATAGCTTTGAAAGCTGGAGGGCGGATGCGGATAGCAAGGAAGTAATTGATATGAGGATAAGCTTTGAACCTTCAGAAGTGCCTCCTGCTCCCTCAGGTGGTGGGGGAGGATGTAATGTGGGAGAGGAAAATATAGGAGCGCTTTTGATGCTTTTCGTTCCATCTACGCTTATTCTGTTTAGAAGGAGAAGAAGATTGTAGAAAAGCAGTGAGCGTTAATTTTCCTTTAAAAGGGGAGCGGAAGGAAACCCGCTCCCCTTGTTTTTTATGAAATTTTGGTATAATGATAATTAAGGTTTTGGAAAAGAATGTCTTATCTATGGGAGGATTCCCAGCAATGGAGGAGTATCTTAAAGCTTTGAGCAAGGTTAGGCTTCTTGATCCTGAGGAAGAGGAGGAGCTCTGGAGGAAATACAAGGAGGAGGGGGATGAGGAAAGCAGGGCTAAGATAATAGAATCTTATCAGCCCCTCGTTTTCAAGATTCTATCTAAGATAGGACACCCGCCCGATCTCACCCTTGATCTGCTTCAGGAGGGAATGGTAGGATTGATTGAGGCGGTTGATAGATTTCAACCGGAAAGAGGATGGAAGTTTTATACCTTCGCTTATTACAGGATAAGAGGTTGCATTTTAAACGCCTTAACGAGGAAAATGCCCTCATGGGAGCTTATTGAGGAGATGGAAGTTAAGGAACCCTTTAGTTTCGATGAAGGGCTTATTTCCCTTGGGCTTGGTTCTCTTGAGAAGGACGACAGGAAGGTTATAGAAGATATATACTATAAAGGGAAAGCTTTGAAGGATGTTGCACGCGAGACGGGGTTTTCGGTGAGCAAGATTCAGAGAATTCATAAAAGGGCTTTGAAAAAGCTTAAGGAGGTTTTGGGATAATAATAGACGCCATGGGCGGGAAGTCTGCTCTTAGAAAGATAAAGTTTGCGAAAAAGTGGCTTGAGAGGGCAGAGAAAGCTTATCTTCAAGGAAAGAGCGAGGAGGGCTTCCTAAGCCTATCCTTAGCGGAGGCGGAAATAAGGACTCTTCAAGAGAGAGAGTGGGAAAGGAATACAGGCGTGAGGAGGCGGGGTTTAAGAGAAACCGTGGAGGTTCTCTTCCTCGCCTTTCTTCTTGTACTTTCTCTCTCGAGTTATATTTCTCTCGAGAGAGAAAATTTTTCTACTCCGGCGGTGGTTTCTCCTCCAATTTCCGTTAATAAGTTCTCTTTTTATAAAGTCGGACTGGGAGAGAAAGGGGATTACTCCGTAATAGCTCTGCATGTGTCTTTCAAGCTGAGAGGAAACATCGGTACAGGAATGATGTGCAAAATAGGGGTTTCTGTACCTCAGGCGTTTTTCTTTGTGAAAGGAGGGGTTTCTCGCTCTGGAGTAAAGGAAGTAATAGCTCATATACTCTATCTTGAGCCTCGCGTTTTTGCTAAGAGCGAGAGGCGGGAGTTACTATCACCTGAGGAGATGTTGCGTTTAGTCGAGCTGGGCAAAAGAGAGTTTAAGGCTTATATTGCCGGAGGGAGGTAGAGCTCGGTGAAGAAAATCACATTGACTTTTGTTTTCATTTTGCTTTTTGCGAGTGTGGCACTTGCTGCTCCCATTATAAAGGCTATAGATGTAGAGGGTAACGTTAGCGTTGTTAAGGAGAGGATACTCTCGGTCGTTAAGAGCAAGGTTGGAGA
>JAGHDO010000086.1 GCA_021159885.1 Synergistota bacterium
CCTCATAGGTAGGCTTCAAACCCCACTAAAGTTAACGGAAAATATGCAGTAATCAAAATGTTTCCATCCCTCATAGGTAGGCTTCAAACCAATGCAAAATAAACTCCACAACTTAAGAATAACAATGGCTTTTCGCTGTGTCAAGAAGCACCAAAATTTCTATCAAAGCCGCTTAACCCTCGATAAAGTAAAAACTATAAGGCATCCGGCGGCAACCCCTATATAAAGATATCTTCAGGATCTCCCTTCTCACAGCCTATAACCTCTCTTTTAAAATACTTTTTAGTTCTGAATGTGTAGATTATGATCGAATCTTCCTCGGGATCCATCACTTTCCAAAGATCCAATTTCAAAGCTTCAAGCTGAGACAAGGTCAGCTCCCCTTCGAAAACAGAAAGCTGAACCCATGTTAAATAACGCCTGCAAATTTTATGAAATTTATTAACCCTTTTTTCTCCCGCGTCATAAACAAGTATCACAAACATTTACCTCGTCCTCACAAAAGGAGTATAAACTTCATCCATGAGAATATGCTTATAAATCTTATAGCACTCAAGCCGAATCAAGCGTCTATAAGAAACTTTTCTACGCAGCCGCTTATGCTTAATAGTTTCTGAAAGTCTCTCCTCATAAGCTTTTATAAATTTTCTCATACCCTTTTCCAACATGTATATTCCTCCAAGGTCTTCGCGAAAATCATTAGCTTTTATTTCTCTCCTGTTTAAAAGAGAAAATATAACTCTATCAACAATGATAGGTTTAAAAATCTCTGCAAGATCAAGATTAAGAGTAAAAGATCTCTGATTAGTTTCGTGAAGATATCCTATTCGAGGATCAAGGTGCGTTCTGTAAATTTCTGACAATACCGTTGAGTACAAAAGAGAATTACCAAAAGAGATCAGAGCATTCAAGCGGTTAGCAGGAGGACGCCTGCTACGAACTTCAAAAGAAAAATCAGGATCCCCTATTATTTCATCAAAGGCAGAATAGTAAATTTCACGCGCCGCTCCTTCAACTGACATTAAGGAAGGAATTTCACGAGCTGTATTTATTTCGCTTAGTTTATCCTCTATAGCACGTATCTGATTCTCCAGGCAACAACCACGTGATGAGTATACCCTCAACACGAAAAGCATATTTGCTATTGCTCCATAAACAAAAGAGCGTGCAAGTCCAAGTCGCAATGACGGATTAAGAAAGTGCTCGACTTGTTTTAAAACGATAAGACCCGAGTTCATGTATTCACGTGGATAGTAAGTTCCAACATAGTATCCGTAATGATTAAAAAAGTGGAGTATTACCTTTTTCTGCGTTAAAAATTCAAGCAATCGCTTATTAAGCGTAATCTCTGAGAAAACGCATATCTCAGAAATGGCTTCAACGGGAATAACTCTTTTATCATCCTCAGATATAAGCACTATCGTGTTTCCTTCCCTTTTTAGCTGTCCTCCACTGAAAACATAAACCGTCCTTTTCAACCCCAGCAAACCTCCAGATACGAGCAAGATTTACAGCAAGATCGCTTTCTCAAAGGAGGAGGAAAAGGTTTACTTAATACTTCCTTCATTTCTTCCAAGATTTCCTCAATCTTACGCTCGAGCTCGGGGGTTAAAAACACTTTCTCCGTCTTCCTTTCCTTAGGAAACAAGAGAATGCCGTTTAAAATTAACCCCTTTTCTTTCTTAAGATAGTAAAGATAGAACCCAAGCTGAAGCCTCGCAAGCTCTTTATGTTTGGAAGACTTCTTAACCTCAGCGAGAAGCTCATCTTTAAAAAGATCTATTTTAAGAAGCTGATCTATGAACACTTCTTTTCTGAAACGAGCATAGCTTGTCTCATGCACGAGCCTTCCCAGAAAAAGGAGCTCATGCTCCTGATCAGATTCTATAGAATGGTAGAGAAACCAGCCCTGTCGCGGACAAGTCGCATAAGCGAGGAAGACAGAAGCATTTATATCTCTCACAGAAAGATCGCCTCTTCCAAAATCCCACGCGTGAAGCCAGTTTCTTCAGAATATATATTCTCAAACTCTGGATGCTTTCTCGGAAGATGACAAACGGTTGAAAGGAACGGTAAACAACCCAAACGGAGAGTTTTAAGAACTCCCTGTGGGACACCAACGATATATCTCCATAGCTTAGGCCTAATCTCCAAAAACATGTTTCTCTTTTTCATCCTTTTCTCATAGCTTGAAGCAGACATACTCTCAATATGGCGGAGAATCTCAACAAGCTTAGTCGCTTCTTCATCCCATTCTATGAAAACAGGAATTTGATCAACGCTTTCTATGAGCTTATACATTCCCACCTCCCCATAAGACAAATCAGCTATAGCCTGGCTTAACTCTTTATACTGAGAAACAGCTTCTCTTATACTCTCAAAATAGAGCTCAACAACCTTAAGATAGTCCTTCTCAAATATGCTACCTTCCCTCCCCAATAGAAGATTCCTTGTGATAGAAAGCAAAGTTTCATCATATATGTAGCTTGCGAGGAGCCTATTAGTCTTTTCATCCATGAGACGCAACAACACTACTTTCCCCTTATCAAGCATGGCATTTCTATTGCACCTTCCTGCAGATTGAATGATAGAATCCAAAGGAGCAAAGTCTCTTATAACCTTCTGAAAATCTATATCGATGCCTGCTTCAACAACCTGAGTTGATACAAGAATCAGTTTTTTTCTCCCCAGAAGAGCTCTCAACTTTTCTATCCTATTTTCTCGATGGATAGGTATTAAAGCTGCCGAAAGATAAAAGAGGGTATATTCCTTCCCCACAACTTCTTTAAGCCTTTTGTAAACCTCCTGCGCCGACCTAACAGTATTCATTATTACTAAAAGATTATCCGTTGAATCGATTTCTGGTAAAAGCCATTCCTCGATATCGAAACAAGAACGCTCTTTAAAAACAGGATAAAGATGAGTTCTGGAAAGATTCTCAAAATAGTAAGTTTTCTTCGGCATGGTAAGTTCAAGAGCTTCTCTAAGTAAAGCGGGACGCGTAGCCGTCATCAAAACAACATATGTCTTCCAATGCTCGGCTAAAAATTTAAGCATCTTTTCCATGGAGTCCCAGTATCTAACCGGAAAGTTTTGAACCTCATCCAAAATAAGAATGCTCCCCATTAGGCGGTGCAATCTCCTAAAGCTTGAACGGTGATTGCTAAAAATGGTCTCGAAAAGCTGAACGAATGTCGAAACTATAATTTCAGCATCCCACGTTTCTACAATGCTAAAGGCTTTGTCATAATCCCCAAATAGAGCATTTTCCTTTATGAGAAAGGAAGGATCGGTTCTATAGTGATGCTTGATTATAACCCTTTCTGGAATACGCTTCCTGATAAGAACCTTTCTCAAGATTTCATAATTTTGATCTATTATACTGGTAAATGGAAGAACGTATATTATTCTTGAAGAATACCCCTTCTCTCTTTCTATTCTATTCCGAAGTTTTAAAGCAAAAGAGAAACCAGCTAGCGTTTTGCCTATGCCTGTAGGAGCCGTTATTGATAGAAGTCTTTCTGAGAGAGAAATTCTACCAGCTTTCTGAACTATATCACTGTAAAATTCTCTTCTTAACGACATAAGGGGTGAACTTCCCCTTAAAGACACTACGAAATCATCCACTATACTCGAGGGTATGTTCACTCTTTCCATATTGGCAGGAAGATCCAAAACCGCTCTGATATCTGCATCTACGAGCATCCCGAGAAGCAAATTGGTTCGAAGATATAAAGTAAAATCCTTCCTGTTTCTAACCATGTCATAGGCTTTCCAAGAAAATTCACCCTCAAACTCTTCCTGAGAAGGAAAGATAAGATCTTTATACTCTAAAAGAGCAGAATACTGGCGTTCCAGAATAGACCACATGCAGGAATAACAAAGCTCATCCTCAAGATTATAAAGCACAGAATGATGTGATTTTATAGCCAAAAAAAGAGGGAGCTTCCACTCAAGCGGAAGCTCCCTTGCATGATTCCATAAGGTTAAAACAGCAGAAAGAAGAGCATGGGAAGAGAGTTTACCACTTACTCTACTTCCTCGGAGATGGTCCTGAAAAAAGCGAGTTGCTTTTCCAAGGTCATGCCATTCAGCACATAATAGCGCGCTTTTCCTCAATAGATCATCTTGAACAGGAAGGTCGTCGAGATATTCCTCCACTCTTCTTTTAACTTCCGTAAGATGGTGTTTTAAAAGAACGCCCGGATGAGATTCTATGGAAGTAATGCTATCCTCGCCTCCTCATTATAAGGATAGGAATAAGAGCTCTTAAGCTTTGCACAAATGCTTTTACCAAAGGGATTAAACATTATATCAGCTGACTCAATAAGCGTTCTATCAGAAGAAACAGCTATCGGCATCCTGACTTTCATTAAAGCAGTTTCTCCCTCAAGCTTTAGATCAAGAAGATCTTCACACAAGAAAGCACTCACGACGTTTCCAAAGCCACTGCAAAGAGTTAGTTCCATGTCCCATAGCAATTCAAAATCAGCTAAGCACTCTGAAATACCGAGGTAAGGAGTGTAATATGGGGAATGATTTTCAAGCCTGCTTCTAAGCTCATCCATAAGCATGGCATCAGAGTGATGGAAATAAATCTCATAAGAAGGATTCTTTAAAAGCTCAAGACGAACCTGCGTATGAAATCTATCCCCCTTAGATCTCTTAAGGTTAATCCAAGCTTTACTTTTAGTATCGAGGTAGTTTACGCCCAACGTGATCTTCTTGGAAGGAGAAAGAAGTCTCACTCCCACTCTGCTTTTCTGGGGAGAAAGAATTTCTGGATACTCTTCCCTCTTCAAGCCAAGTATCGCTGCTATAAGTCCCCGTATGGTGCTTGGTGGAGGAAAGGGATAGGTCAATGGCGAGCTTGTTGTATAAAATCTCCTAAAAAGAGCGAAATCTCCCCATATTTTGAAGGCAATAACCCTCATGTCAGATCAAGAACCTTTACGGATTCTTTTCCCAAGGCATTTTTAAGCTCATCAACTATATCTTGAGATAAGTTAAGCCTCTCACTAAGCGCTATCTCTACACGGTTGATCTTATCCTTATGCTTATCAATAGATGCAATGAGCTCATCAATTTCAAGAATTCCCTCAGAAATGTCCCTCACTTCTTCTTCCCTTTTACCGTTTTTGGGAACCCATTTAATCCTTTTATCGAGCTCCCCGATATAAAAATCGGTATCTTCTTTGTAGATGATCCTTAAAAGAAAGCGGGGCTCTTGCCCGAACTTACTCCTCGTTATTAAATCTTTGGTCCCCTTCCACATCGCCTCGATCATAAGGTCCAAATCTTTCTCTTCCAAGCGGGTATCCTGAGCGGCATGCTCATTGGCAACACCGTAAAACGCTATTAAAGCATAAGGCACTATCCATTCCTCACGAAAAGTTCCCTGCTCTCTGCCCTCTCCAGAGGGCATCACCGTAGTTCCCTTCATGAAAACCGGACCGGAAATCCTGTGTAGCGAGCGCCCGAATTTAAACTGAACCGGACCTATCCAGGTAGTTCTCGCTTCCTTAACCGCCGTGGTTGCACCGAAAAGGCGCATATCAATGCACTTTTCAAGGACTTTTTTCGGATCATTTTCAAAATCTTCCATCCGCTCCTTCTTTGTCCTCAAAGTGCCATCATCTTTTTTCTCCTCCCTGATGAATACCTCTAAGCCTTTAACGGTATAAAGGTAATCCCTTATAGTCCTTTTTAAGCGAACATCGGTAACTATTACCTGCCCGGTTTCCTCATCAACGCGTGGTTTATTCTCGTCAAGGGGATCACCATTGGGATTAGCATCTCTCACATCGTATATAAACAAGATTTCATTTCTATTCCTGAGTATTCCCATCTTCTCCACCTCCATCAAACCTATTATGAATAGCCATACCCACAACGAGATAGAAACCTATCTCATCTGGGGAAAGTCCCCAATCATCACCCGCCGATATAAAAGAAAGAGCTATCGCCTCACGGAGGTTCTTCCAGTAATGACCGACATCATATTCGTTCATTTTATTCTGGAGAGCAACCCAAAGATTTTTCACATCCTTCTGGCTCAACCGCAGATTCTTCAGCTGCTTTCTGAAAGGAGTAGAACCACGCTCTAAACGCTGCGTGACCAAAAATTTCTGCACAAGAGCGCCAAGAAGAACCAGTCCGCGCTTAGCCGGGTGATTAAAGAAATCCGCATACCTGTTAAAGAACTCCGCATATGGAATATCTTCCCTCATCATCTCACCTCCTGAAAAATCCTTGCGCTTGAGAACACCCCACCTCTTAAGAAAAACAAGTGAGAAAAACGCTTCCACTATTGCTCTAAAGGGAAAACCGTTTCCTCGAAGAAATTCCACCGATACCCTATCCATCGTTCGAGCAAGAAGCCATCTTTCATCAACCACTGATTTTCTAAAAACTTTGTCAACAAGCTTCAAGAAATCCTCATCCGAAAATCCCGGTAGATCAGATCTCTTTCGTAAATAAGGTGAATAGAAAAAACTAAAGTTTGTCTCGAGATTAAGATTAACCGAAAAATCAGTTACCAATTCCTCCTTAAGGAGGATATATTTTTTCAATCTTGACGGCAGAACTTCTTCTATGTGAAGGAGTATCCTTAACGCCTGATTCTCCTCCTTAGGAAAGACGAAATGATAATAAACCGTTCCTCCTTCCTCCCCCGCTTCCTTAAGAATGCGATCTTCAAGCAGACCCGGATATCCACGTTCATAAACTTCCCCTTTAAAATTCCTAAAGCGATTGATAACTCCCTCTAACGCTCCTTTCTCGGTTGATACGGGAATTATCCAAAAATTCTTTCCATAGAAAGAGTGGGTAAGAAAATCTTCCAAGGCTCTTTTCCCTCTTAAAAGATTAAGAACGCATTTCTCACACAAACTGCATTGCTTCCACGCGTAATTTTCATTTACCTCAGGGGCATATCCAGGCTTATCAACGGTATAAAAGCGAAAAATCCTATTAAGACCAGAATAGACCTTCCCATAAAAACCGCACATATGACATCTACCTTCCTGATGAGGATCAAGCACGCTAAAGAAAAGGGATGTCAGTTTCTTCCTAATATCCTCCCTTTCAGCAGGATATTTACCGTCTACCTTCAAAACGACAAGAAACTGCTTCGTCTTACCAGCCTCTTTGCGAAGAAATTTTATGCATTTCACAATCTCGCTATATAACGCATTATCAACTTCATAACCAAGTTCAGCCAAAATTTTAAGTCTTTCCAAAATGGCAGTTTCCTTTCCAGGAAGTTTAAAGCTTAAAGAACTCGCCCTCCCTTTAGAAGCAGGTGGCTCAATAAAAAAATAGCGTTTATATACATTGCTTCTGTCATATTCTTCGATAGAAGTATCGCTAACGGTTAAAGCTTTCCCTTCCGATTTAAGATCAATGCACAAAACCTTGGGGAATTTTCCCCTCTTCTCGTCAAAATTCGGATAGGGATCACTAACCAGCGCAAGTGCTTCCGGGTACTCCCCCTCAAGTAGCTTCCCTATCTCTATCAGTGCTTTCAGCACCCTTTTTACCCCTCCTTTTAGCGTAAAACTCTATCATGCCAAATCCCTGACTGTTCTTAGAGCCTAAACCCGCATCAAAAGCAAGCTTAAAATACGGCTTAGGAACGCTAATCTCATAAAGTCCGCTCCAACCTTTTATCCACGTGCCTTTAAAATTAATAATCGCCAAATTCTTCTCAGAAACCTTAAAAGGTTTTATATAAGCACTATCAAGCGAAGGAGCTTCTCCTAAGTTAAGAACTTTTGCTTTTCTCTCAAGATTACTTAAAACGAGGTCTGAAAACTCACTATCCCATGGAGAGAAATAAACCGTCTTTTTCCTACCTTCAGGGGTATATAGAGTTCTATAAGCCACGATCGGTGAAATCGCTTTGACGATAATTTTTTCTCTATACCGAGGGTAGTTTTCAACACCGAGGTATAAAAGCTCACAATTATTATTCCCGAGCCTGATTCTCTCCTGCCTTACTATATATCTTGCAAGAGAAACGAGAAGCTGATCATCAACCGCAGATATTTTTAAGGTAATCTCCTTAGAAAACTCAATTTGCTTTTTATCATATAGATACTTTGCCCCCTTACAGATTAATCTCGAAAAAGTAAATAGCTTGAAGTGTCTTTTGCCGTAGGAGTAGCCCTCGTTGTGATACCAGTCCGCAAGGGCGGAGTCAAGCGAGCTATAGATCATCGCCTGAACTATGTGGTTGTAGTGGATTGGGATAACCAGCTGCCCTCCCTCGGGCTCAAATTTAATAGCTATCCTCATAACCAAAACTCTTTAAAACTATTTCAATCCTTCCTGACACATACAGGCCACCGTATCAATCCTGTCCTGCAAAAATCTAAGATATACATTATCTCCCCCTTTACGGATTTCAACGATATTTCTTTCAAAACCAGCGTGAGCCAGGAAATTTCGCTTGTCCGGCTCCCCCAGCTGGTCTTTTTCTATTACCTTGTTATATAATTGCCAATCCCAAGAATAAGGCTTATTAACGATATCTCTTAAAGCTCTAAGCTCCTTATCAATCATTAAGCTAAGACGATTATCAAAGCTAAAAATAGTTTCAACCAGGTTTTCTAACTCTTCTATAGCCACTTCCCTTTTTGCCGAATCCAAAACGCTTTTTCTACCGAGAAGTTCAGCAATAAGGAAAGAAAAAACGCATACTTTAAAGTCCTTACCAAAGCTTACTCTCTTAGTCACCTTAAGCCTATTCTCAGCATTAGAAACGGTAATATAGCTTTCGTAAATCTCAAAAGTCCGCAAGATAACCTCCCTCAGTTTCTCTCTATCAGGATAAAACGTAAAAAGGGCAAGAGGTAAACCATTATAGAGAGCACCAATAAAAGCAGATATTTCTCTTTTACCTATGCCTCTAAAATAAGATAAATCTTTCTCAAACAATTTCCTTCTTTCTTCTTCGCCCATCTCCTCCGTTGGTTCCAGCACTCTTCCTTGTTTTATTCTTTCATTGAAGGGCCGCGGTTCAGGCTTAGTTTCCTCTATTAAATTTAGAGAGATTTCTTCGGTCACTCCCCGAGAAAAAGGATCTGCGTTATATGCCTTAAAATTAACTTCTTTAACAAAAACGGAAAGCAGACCTGCCATTTCCTTAACCGCCCTGTAAGTGAGAATGGTTTGATAGTTTATCCCATGTGTCAAATCAAGACAAATCTC
>JAGHDO010000087.1 GCA_021159885.1 Synergistota bacterium
AGTTACCTGAGGGGGTTGAGATGGTTATACCTGGTGATAATACGAATTTTGAGGTGGAGTTGATAACGCCTGTTGCATTGGAGAAGGGTTTACGATTTGCGATAAGAGAGGGAGGCAGGACGGTAGGTGCGGGAGTCGTAACCGAGATCATAGAGTAGGCTATAAAGGGTTAAAAGGAGGGGATTATCCCTTGACTCAAAGGGTAAGAATAAAGTTGAAGGCATACGATCATAAGCTTCTCGATAAATCAGCGGCTCAGATAGTGGAGACCGCTGAAAGAACAGATGCGGAAATCAGTGGGCCCATACCGCTACCGACAGAGATACACAAGATATGCGTTTTAAGATCTCCGCATAAGGATAAGCATTCCAGAGAGCAGTTCGAGATAAGGGTTCACAAAAGACTAATAGACATCATTAGTCCGACTCCTAAAACTATAGAAGCTCTGATGAAGCTGAACCTTCCTTCTGGCGTTGATATAGAGATAAAGACTTAAGGAGGTTGATGAAATTGCCTTTGGGATTGATTGGGAGAAAGCTTGGAATGACGCAGATATTTAAGCCTAACGGTGAAGCGGTCCCGGTTACGGTTATAGAAGCTGGGCCATGTGTGGTTGTAAGTAAGAGAACGGAAGAGAGGGAGGGCTATACTGCCCTCCAGCTTGGATTTGGATATATCAAACCCCACAAGGTTAATAAACCGATGAAAGGGGTCTTTAAAAAGGCGGGGGTGGAACCCAAAAGGTATCTAAGGGAGTTCAGGGTAGAAAATGTGGATAAATTCGAGGTTGGTCGGGAGCTGAAGGTAGACATATTTAAAGAGGGAGAAAAGGTCGATATAACTGGTATCACTAAGGGAAAGGGCTTCGCGGGCGGTATGAAAAGACATGGGTTTAGTGGGGGACCTGCGAGTCATGGATCTGCTTTTCATCGCTATGGAAGCTCACTCGGGGCTCACACTGAACCGGGACACGTTTTTAAGGGCAAGAGAATGGCTGGGCACATGGGTAGTGTGCGCGTCACTGTGAGAAACCTTGAGGTTGTTAAAATTTACCCGGAGAAAAACCTATTGCTTGTTAGGGGAGGGATTCCGGGAAGTAGGAACAGCATCGTGTTGATAAAGAAGTCGAAGAAGGGGTGAAGTTCGATGCCGAAGCTTTCTGTTTTGGATCCGAACAGTGGAGAGGTTAAAGGAGAAATAGAGGTAAGTTCCTATCTATTTGAGGCTCCTCTTCATAAGGCAGTCGTTCATCAAGCAGTGGTAGCTCATCTTGCCAATAGAAGGCAAGGGACTGCCTGTACAAAGACACGCGGGGAGGTAAGAGGTGGGGGAAGAAAGCCATGGCGTCAGAAAGGTACCGGGAGAGCACGTCATGGTAGCATTAGATCTCCGCTATGGGTAGGTGGAGGAGTTGTCTTTGGACCTAAGCCAAGAGATTATGATCAAAAGCTTCCTAAGAAGATGAGAAGACTTGCTCTCAGAGCGGCGTTGACCTCGAAGTATAAAGAGGGTAACTTGCTTATCGTTGAGGATATAAAGTTTGAAGCTCCTCCTAAGACAAAGAAAATGCTGGCTTTCCTTGATAAAGTTGGTGTTAAGAAGGAGAAAACTCTTGTTGTTATGGATAGGAGCGACGAGGTTGTATATAAAAGCGCGTGCAATCTTCCAAACGTTCATGTGATCCATGTGGATAGCATAAACACTTACGATATTCTTGTGCATGAAAAACTTCTTATAACGCGAGCTGCCCTCTCACGAATTGAGGAGGTGTACGGTGGTGAAGAGAGAGCTGCATGACGTGATAATAAGACCCATAATTACTGAGAAGGCTTTTAAGGCTATGGAGAAAGATAGGAAGTATACCTTTGAGGTTCCTATAGACGCTAACAAGATCGAGATTAAGAAAGCGGTTGAGGAGATATTTAAGGTTAGAGTCGTTAAGGTAAATACCATAAGGATGAAAGGGAAGCCAAGGAGATTGGGAGTTTACAGAGGCAGGAAACCAGCATGGAAGAAGGCGATAGTCACACTTGCGCCTGGCTATAAAATACCGTTCTTCGAAAATCTGGGAGTATGAGGGGGTTGCTTTAAATGGGTGTTAAAGGGTTTAAGCCGATAACTCCTGGTCGGAGATTTATGACCGTTTCAACCTTTGAGGAGATAACTAAGACGGAACCGGAGAAATCGCTTCTCGTGCCCTTAAAGAAAAAGGCGGGAAGAAACTCTATGGGGCGTGTGACGGTGCGCCATAGAGGCGGTGGACACAAGAGAATGTACCGAATAATAGACTTCAGAAGGGACAAGATAGGCATTCCTGCAAAGGTAGCAGCGATAGAGTATGATCCCAACAGATCTGCGAGAATAGCTTTGCTCCACTACGCTGATGGTGAGAAGAGATATATTCTTGCACCTGTGGGACTGGAAGTCGGGCAAACCGTTATGTCTGGTCCAGATGCGGATATAAAGCCAGGTAACGCTTTACCCTTGAGATATATACCGGATGGAACTCTGGTTCACAATATAGAGCTTAGAAAGGGTAAGGGAGGACAGCTTGTTAGGGCTGCGGGAGCGGCAGCGCAGATAATGGCTAAGGAAGGGGATTATGCTCATATAAGGCTTCCATCTGGGGAGATAAGATTAATTCATCTTGACTGTATGGCTACCATTGGGCAGGTTGGTAACGTAGATCATGAGAACATAGTGATAGGAAAGGCCGGAAGGTATCGTTGGCTTGGATGGAGACCATATGTAAGGGGTATGACGATGAACCCCGTTGACCACCCGATGGGTGGGGGCGAGGGAAGATCCAAGAGCAATAAGCAGCCTTGTTCACCTTGGGGGGTTCCCGCTAAGGGGTATAAGACGAGGAGGAAGAACCATCCAACGGACAAATGGATCATTAAGAGGCGTAAATGAGGAGGTGTCGTTTTCGTGGGAAGATCTCGAAAGAAAGGTCCCTATGTTGATCCGAAACTTCTGAAGAAGATTTTGGAGATGAATCAGAAAGGGGAAAAAAGGGTTATAAAAACCTGGTCCAGAAGATCAACAATAGTTCCTGAGATGATAGGACATACCATTGCCGTTCACAATGGAAGGACCCATATACCTATATATATAACTGAGCAGATGGTTGGACATAAACTGGGTGAGTTCGCGCCCACCAGGAAATTTGGCGGGCACGGTTCTCCCACTGAGAGATCAACGGCTCTTAAGTGAGGTGTTTAAGTATGGAAGCAAGGGCTGTCGCTAGGTATGTGAGAATATCACCCAAAAAGGTTCGGCAGGTCATAAACCTTATAAGGAATAAGCCCGTCAATGAGGCTCTTTTGATTTTGCGTTTTCTGCCTAAGAAGGCAGCGAGAATAGTAGAAAAGGTCCTTAAATCTGCTATAGCTAACGCGGAGAATAACTTTGAGATGGATGTAGATAGGTTATACGTTCACAGAATTTTCGTAGATCAGGGTCCAACTTTGAAGAGAATAAGGCCCCGGGCGATGGGAAGAGCCTTTTTGATAAGGAAGAGAACCAGCCATATAACCGTTGTCGTAAAGGAGAAGGAGGGATAGTCTGTGGGGCAGAAGGTTCATCCTATAGCGTTTAGATTAGGAGTTATCAAGACTTGGGATTCAAGATGGTTTGCTGAAGGCAGAACCTATACAGAACAGCTTCATGAGGATATCAAGCTCAGAAATTATCTTAAGAAAAGATGGTATAATGCTGGAATTTCTAAGATAATAATAGAGCGTATAGCTAATATAGTTAGAATAACTGTTTTGACTGCTCGCCCTGGTTTAGTGATAGGAACTAAAGGAGCTGAAATAGAAGATGCCAGAAGGAAGCTCAGGGAAATGACGGGCGGTAAGCGCATCTTTATAAACGTTCAGGAGGTAAAGAAACCAGAGATAGATGCTCAGCTTGTTGCAGAGCATATAGCATCTCAGATAGAGAAAAGGGTTTCTCACCGAAGGGCTATGAAGCAGGCTATAATGAGGGCGATGCGTGCTGGCGCCAAAGGCATAAAGATAATGTGTAGCGGTAGGCTCGGTGGAGCGGAAATCGCCAGGAAGGAATGGTATTTGGAGGGAAGACTACCCCTTCAAACCATAAGGGCTGATATAGATTACGGCTTTGCTGAGGCTTATACTATTTATGGAAAGATAGGCGTCAAGGTTTGGATATTCCACGGAGAAGTTTTGCCCGAGCCAAAGGAGAAAGAGCTTGTATCTGCGGAGG
Organism: Synergistota bacterium; assembly: GCA_021159885.1. Lineage (NCBI taxonomy): Bacteria > Thermotogati > Synergistota > Synergistota bacterium. The sequence goes on from JAGHDO010000087.1 coordinate 4,234, forward strand.
GTGAAACTGAATCATAAGGGGGTAAGCTAAAATGCTAATGCCAAAGAGGGTAAAATACAGAAAGCAACAGAGAGGACGTATGAAAGGTCGCTCTAAGGGAGGAACAACTCTTGCGTTTGGAGACTATGGTTTGCAAGCTTTAGAGCCGGCTTGGATAACGGCTCAGCAGATAGAGGCTGCCCGTATAGCTATTACTCGTTCCTTGAAGAGAGGCGGAAGAATGTGGATCAGGATCTTCCCGGATAAACCGGTTACAAAGAAACCGGCTGAGACTCGAATGGGTAAAGGTAAGGGAAACGTTGATCACTGGGTTGCCGTCGTTAAACCGGGGAGAATCATTTTTGAAGTCATAGGCGTTTCTAAGGAAGAGGCGGAAGAAATGTTTCGTCAGGCGGATGCAAAGCTTCCCATCCGCACCCGTGTTGTCACGAGGGAAGGATCGGGAGGTGGTGCCTCATGAAGGCGAGTGAGCTCAGAGAACTCACGATGGAGGAGCTCAGGGAAAAGTATAGAGAGCTTAAGGAGGAGCTCTTCAATCTGAGATTTCAGAAAGCGGTTGGGCAGCTTGGAAATCCTATGAGAATTAGAGAAGTGAAAAGAACTATAGCTCGCATAAAAACGGTGATGAGAGAAAAGGAGCTTGGAATTAATCTCGTTGGAGAGGGAAGGGAGTGATACATCGTCATGGCTAAAGAATTCGTTGGAGTCGTTGTAAGCGACAAGATGGATAAAACCGTAATAGTGCAGGTCGAAAGAATGATACCTCATCCACTTTATCGTAAACCGGTTAGAAAAAGATCAAAGTTTGTGGCGCATGACCCTGAAAATAAATGCAGAGTAGGAGATATGGTTAAAATAAAGCCTTGTAGACCTTTGAGCAAAACGAAGAGGTGGAAGGTTGTAAGCATAGTTAAGAAAGCCCAAACTGCAGATCTCCTTCTCGAGGAGGAGGTGGCAGAGTCAACATGATCTATCAAGAGACCGTGCTAAAGGTTGCGGATAACTCCGGTGCGAAGCTTATAAAGTGCATAAGGGTTTTAGGAGGAAGCGAAAGACACTTTGGAAGGATAGGGGATGTCATAGTAGCTTCCGTTAAGGAAGCTATTCCCAATTCAGGTATAGAAAAAGGGGATGTTGTAAAAGCGGTTATAGTCAGGACTAAAAAGGAGATTCGTAGGAAGGATGGATCGTACGTGAGGTTTGATGATAACGCTGCAGTTTTGATAAACGAGTATGGTGAGCCAAGAGGAACAAGGATATTTGGTCCTGTAGCAAGAGAGCTCAGGGACAAGAACTTTATGAAAATAATATCTTTAGCTCCAGAGGTCGTTTGAGGGGGTATTCAGGATGCACGTTAAAAAGGGAGATAGAGTGAGGGTACTTTCTGGTAAAGATAAGGGAAAGGAAGGAAAGGTCCTTAAGGTTTTTCCAAGGGAAGGAAAGGTTTTGGTTGAGGGCGTTAACATCGTTAAGAAGCATGTAAGACCTACACAGAAAACGCCTCAGGGCGGTATTATATCGCAGGAGGCTCCCATATATGTATGTAAAGTTATGGTTGTGTGTCCTGCCTGCGGTAATCCCACAAGGGTAGGTCATGGCTTTTTAGAGGATGGAAGAAAGGTCCGGGTGTGTAAGAAGTGCGGAGAGGTTATAGACAGTGTCTAAGGAGGTAGATTTAGCATGGTTCCACGCATGAAAGAGAAGTATAAAAAGGAAGTCATTCCTAAAATGATGGAGAGATTCGGTTATAAAAACATCATGGAAGTTCCTAAGATAGAGAAGATAGTTATAAACATTGGCGTTGGAGAGGCAAAAGATGACATAAGGTATCTGGAGTCATCTATGGAGGAGCTTGCCATGATATCGGGGCAAAGGCCCGTTGTGGCTAAAGCAAAGAGATCTATAGCGGGTTTTAAGCTTCGTGAAGGAGCCCCGATAGGATGCTTTGTGACTCTGCGGGGAGACAGAGCCTATGATTTTCTTGATAGGTTGATAAACATAGCTCTTCCGAGAATAAAGGATTTCAGGGGGCTTTCTCCTCGCTCCTTTGACGGTAGAGGAAATTACACCTTAGGTATAAGGGAGCAGTTGGTTTTTCCCGAGGTAGATTACGACAAAATAATGAAAGTTCGTGGAATGAGCATAACCATAGTTACCACTGCTGAAACGGACGAGGAAGCTAAAGCCCTACTGGAGTATCTTGGAATGCCTTTCAGACGGAGGTGAAATGCTTTGGCAAGAAAAGCTTTAATGGTAAAGGCACAGAAAGAGCCTAAGTTCAAGGTAAGAAAATACAATAGGTGTCCTTTATGTGGTCGCCCACGTGCTTTTTTAAGGAAGTTTAATATGTGTCGCATCTGTTTCAGGAAACTCGCTCGTGAGGGGAAGATTCCTGGAGTTATAAAGTCGAGCTGGTGAGGAGGGAGTGAGAAGATGTATGTTAATGATCCTATAGGCGATATGCTTACGAGAATAAGGAATGCGAATACTGCGTATCATGAGAGCGTGGATATTCCTTTGTCAAAGATCAAGCTTGAGATAGCTAAAATATTGAAGAGAGAGGGATTCATAAAGGGATTTAAGATAGTAAAAGAAGGCAAGATTCCCATGATAAGGATATTCTTGAAGTATGGCCCTGATAAGGAAAGAGTTATAACTGGATTGAAGAGAGTCAGTAAGCCAGGTTTGCGAATATATGTTGGGAAAAGCAAGCTTCCTAAGGTTATGGGAGGACTTGGAATAGCCATAATTTCTACATCAAGTGGTATTATGACAGATAAGGAAGCGCGAGAAAAGGGAATTGGAGGAGAGGTTTTGTGCTATATATGGTGATGGAGGTGAAAAGCTTTGTCGCGTATAGGAAAGATGCCTATAGAGTTGCCTAAGGGAGTTAATGTGGAGATTCAAGGAAGAAAAGTCAAGGTATCTGGTCCTCTGGGAAGCCTAGAAATGGAAGTTCATCCTGATATAGAGGTTAAGCTTGAAGGAAATACCTTGAGAGTGTTCCGTCCTTCCGATGCTAAGTTCCATAGGGCTATCCATGGGACTATGCGTGCTCTCTTAGCAAATATGGTAGAGGGGGTTCACAAAGGGTTTGTGAAGGAACTTGAGATTGTGGGAGTTGGTTATAGAGCTAAGATGGAGGGTAGAAAACTTGTGCTCTCCTTAGGATACTCTCATCCGGTAGAGTACGAACCTCCGGATGGGATTACCATAGAGGTTCCTGAACCTCAGCGGATAGTGGTTAAGGGTATAGACAGGCATCTCGTTGGACAAGTAGCTGCGATTATACGTTCTTTCAGAGAACCCGATTCTTATAAGGGTAAAGGCGTTCGTTATAAGGGTGAGGAGGTAAAGCTTAAGCCTGGTAAAGCCGCTAAGACAGCTTGAAGAAAGGGGTGATCATGCTTTGATCAAGGTTCGACCACGCCAGGAAATGAGGAAGATTAGGCACGAGAGGATTAGAAAAAAAATAAGAGGAACGGCAGAAAGACCCCGGCTTTCCGTTTTCAAAAGCTTAAACCATATATATACCCAGATAATAGATGATGATGCGGGACATACGTTGGTATCTGCGTCTACTCTTTCGCCCGAGCTTAAGGGAAAGATAAGGCATGGTGGCAATATAGAAGCTGCTAAGCTTGTGGGGAAGCTTATAGCGCGTAAGGCTCTTGAAAAGGGCATCAAGAAAGTTGTTTTTGATAGAGGGGGGCATAAATATCATGGCGCTATTAAAGCCCTCGCCGATGCTGCGAGATCCGAAGGTCTCGAGTTCTAAAGGGGGAGTGTGAACGGGATGATAAAGAAGAGAAAACGCATAGATGTTTCCGGGATAGAGTTCAAGGAAAGGGTCGTAAGCATAAATAGAGTTTGTAAGGTAGTTAAGGGAGGAAAGAGGTATAAGTTTAGCGCGCTGGTCGTTGTGGGAGATGGAGAAAAATATGTAGGCGTTGGAATGGGTAAGGCAAAGGAGGTGCCGGAGGCTATAAGGAAGGGAATAGAAGACGCTAAGAAGAATGTTATAGAGATCAAAAAGGTAGGGAACACCATACCACACGCTGTGATGGGAGAATACGGAGCAGCTAAGGTGTTCATGAGACCCGCTGCTCCTGGAACTGGGGTTATAGCAGGAGGGGCAGTCAGAGCAGTTCTCGAGCTTGGTGGAATAAAAGATATTTTGACCAAGTCCATAGGGGGAACCAACAATCCTATTAACGTGGCCAAGGCTGCTATCGATGCTTTGCTTAAACTCAGAACGGTGGAGGATGTAGAAAGGTTAAGAGGAGGAGTGGCTAAATTATGAGAAAACTTAGGATAAAATGGGTTAAAAGCTTTATAGGCTATTCAAAGGATCAAAGGGACACGATTAAGGCGCTTGGCTTTAAAAGGCTTTATCAGACGGTGGAAAAGCCCGACAATCCCCAGATCAGGGGAATGATAAATAAGGTGAAGCACTTAATAGAGATTGAGGAGGGGATAGAAAGTGCTTAAGCTGCATTTGCTTCGTCCGCCAAAGGGAGCAAAAAGACCTCCTAAAAGGGTTGGGATAGGTATAGGTTCTGGTCACGGGAAAACATCTTGCAGAGGTCATAAGGGGCAGAAGGCGAGGTCTGGCGGAGGAGTTAGGCTTGGTTTTGAGGGAGGGCAAACCCCTTTGGCTTTGAGAATTCCCAAAAGAGGTTTTAGAAACGGTCCGTTCAGGAAGGAGTTTGCGATCGTGAATGTTAAGGATTTGAACGTTTTCGAGGAGGGGACGGTTATAACCCCGGAGCTCTTGCTTCAAAGAAGGATAATTTCGGATATATTAGATGGCGTAAAGATTCTTGGAGAGGGAGAGCTTAAAAAGCCTCTCATGGTTAGAGCACACGCTTTTAGTAAATCTGCGATAAGGAAAATAGAGTCCGCTGGAGGGAAAGCTGAGGTGATATAATTGTTTGAGCCTATAAAAAATCTATTTAGAATACCTGATCTAAAGCGGAGAATACTGTTTACTCTCTTCGTTCTATTTATATATAGGCTTGGTGTTCACATTCCAACACCGGGTATAGATACTGCTGCTCTGATGAAGCTATTTACCAAGGGAGGGATCCTTGGGTTTCTGGATCTATTTGCGGGGGGAGCCCTAAGGAGATTTTCCATATTCGCTCTTGGCGTTGCCCCTTATATAAACTCTGCTATAGTAATGCAGCTTTTAACGGTCGTTATTCCCTACCTTGAAAAGTTGTCTAAGGAGGGAGAAGAGGGCAGGAAAAAGATAACTCAATACACGAGATATGGAACGGTTCTTTTTGCTGCTTTGCAATCGTTTGGTCTAACCTTTTGGCTTGAACACCTTGGAGTGCTTTACGATACGAGTTTGGCATCAAGGCTTATCATTGTTGCTACTATAACTGCTGGAAGCGTTTTCCTTATGTGGTTAGGAGAGCAGATATCAGACCACGGTGTAGGAAATGGCATATCTATACTTATATTCGCCGGTATAGTTGCGAGAATTCCCGCAGGGCTAACCCAGACTCTGTCCCTACTTAGAGTCGGAGAGCTAAGTTTTATAAACGTTTTGCTCTTCGTGGCTATAGCGATTCTCGTTGTGGCAGGTGTTGTCATGGTCCAGGAAGGACAGAGAAGATTGCCTATTCAGTATGCCAAAAGGATAGTAGGACGTCAGATATATGGAGGACAAACTACCTTTCTCCCTTTAAGGGTAAACATGGGAGGAGTTATCCCTATTATATTTGCATCTTCTATTCTTGTTTTCCCGAGTACTATAGCTCAATTTCTCCCAGAAGGAGCAAAAGGAGTGCTGTCTATTTTTAGACCTGGCCATCCTATATATATGGTAGCTTATGCGCTTCTTATAATATTCTTTACCTACTTCTATACAGCGGTTATATTTAACCCTGCTGATGTAGCTAATAATCTTAAAAAATATGGTGGATTTATTCCTGGGATAAGGCCAGGTAAGCCGACAGCAGATTATATAGAGAGAATACTATCGAGGGTAACATTGGGGGGAGCTATATTCTTAGCTGGTATTGCTCTTCTGCCGATAGTTTTGATGAGACTTGTAAATGTCACCACATTTTACTTTGGGGGTACGGCTCTCCTTATAGTGGTCGGCGTTGCTCTTGAAACGGTTCATCAAATAGAGGCATATCTTATAATGAGACATTATGAGGGATTTATAAAGAGAACTGGTAGTAAAGAGCTTTTTAGATTCTAAAGGAGGGAGTAGAAATTGGCTTTTAGAATGGTTTTTCTTGGGCCTCCTGGTGCCGGTAAAGGTACACAGGCTTCTTTATTGAAAAGTAAATATGGAATTGCGCACATTTCCACAGGGGATATACTCAGAGAGGCAGTTAAGAAGGGGACGGAACTTGGTAAAAAGGCTAGAGAGTATATGGATAGGGGATTACTCGTACCGGATGAGATAATAATTGGAATAATAGAGGAAAGGCTTGCTGAACCAGACGCGCAGAAGGGATTTATACTCGATGGCTTTCCAAGAACCATACCTCAGGCAGAGGCTCTTGACCGTCTTTTGGAAAAAAAGCGAATATCGCTAAATGCGGTATTTCTCTTTAACGCTAATAAGGAAACAATTCTTGAACGCCTTACCGGTAGAAGGGTTTGCAAAAAGTGTGGTGCTCTTTATCACATTAGGTATTCACCTCCGAAGATAGAAGGGGTTTGTGATAAATGCGGTGGGGAGCTTTACCAAAGAGACGATGATAAGGAGGAAACAATTCTAAGAAGGCTTGATGTTTACAGAAATCAAACTGAGCCTCTTATAGATCACTATAGAAAGAAAGGTATTCTAATTGAGCTTGATGCAAATAAGGATTCAAAAGAGGTTCTTGCTGAAATAGAGAGGTGGATGAATTCTGGTAATTAGCTCTGTAAAGGAGTTGGCTTTCGTTAAAGAGGCGTGCAGAATTGTGGCGGAGGTTCTAAGGAGAATAGAGGAGTCAATCAAGCCAGGCGTAAGCACTTTATATCTTGACAGAATAGCTGAAAGGTATATAAGGAGCAGGGGAGGAATACCAGCGTTTAAAGGCTATAGGGGATATCCAGCTACCATTTGTGCTTCGGTTAATGAGGAGGTAGTTCATGGAATACCATCCCAAGATAAGATTCTGAGGGAGGGTGACATTATAAGTATAGATGTTGGCGTTAAATATAAAGGATATTATGGGGATGCAGCAAGGACGTTTATGGTCGGAAACGTGAGTGATGAAGCAAGGGAGCTTATTAGAGTAACGCGTGAGTCCTTGAGTGTTGGTATAGGAGTAGCTAAGAAGGGAGCGAGAATCGGGGATATAGGTGAGGCAATACAAAACTACGTTGAATTACATGGTTTTTCTGTTGTTCGGGATTATGCGGGACACGGCGTGGGAAGAGAGCTTCATGAGCCTCCACAGATTCCTAACTTTGGAAAACGAGGAACCGGTCCTGTTCTTGAGGAGGGGATGCTGTTAGCGATAGAGCCAATGGTTAACGCTGGTGGATATGAGGTGGAGGTTCTGTCGGATGGCTGGACCGTAGTTACCAAGGACAGATCCCTTTCAGCTCACTTTGAACATACGATTCTTGTGAGAAAGGAGGACGCCTTAGTATTAACGGAGGTTTAAAGGACCTAATTGGAAAAGTGGTGATTTCCAAAGCGGGAAAGGATAAGGGCAAATGGTACGTTGTAATTGGCTACGATGTGGAGAATGAGAGGGTTTTGGTATGCGATGGGGAAAAGAGAAAAATAGAAAAGCCAAAACGCAAGAATTTAATCCATCTTCAGTTCACGAATTACTATTTATGGGATATCAGAGATAAGCTCCTAAAAGGACAAAGGGTTCTTAATGAGGAGGTAAGAAATGGTATAAGAAGGTTTGTTGGGGAAGAGGAGGTGTGCAAATAATTTATGTCTAAGGGAGATGTAATCGAGGTTGTGGGAAGGGTGGTGGAGCCTCTCCCTAATGCCATGTTTAAGGTCCAGCTTGAAAACGGGCATACGGTTTTGGCTCACGTTTCCGGGAAAATGAGAATGAACTTTATAAGAATCCTGCCAGGTGATAGAGTTCTGGTTCAAATATCTCCATATGATATAAGCCGGGGCAGGATCGTCTATCGCTATAAATGAGGAGGTGTTTACAACTTTGAAGGTAAGAGCGTCTGTGAAACCACGTTGTGAGAAGTGTAAAATCGTGAGACGTAGGGGAAAGGTGAGGGTTATCTGTTCTAATCCTCGTCATAAGCAAAGACAGGGATAAACATATAAGGGGGGAATAACATAATGGCGAGAATAGCGGGTGTAGACCTTCCTCGCAATAAGAGGGTGGAAATAGCGTTAACCTATATCTATGGCATAGGGCTATCCCGCTCTAAGGAGATCCTTCGGAATACGGGAGTTAACCCGGATAAGAGAGTGAAGGATTTAACTGAGGAGGAAATAGCTAAGATAAGGGAATACATAGAGAAAAACTTTAAGGTTGAGGGAGAGCTGAGAAGAGAAGTAGTCATGAATATAAAGAGATTGATAGAGATAGGGTGTTATAGAGGTTTGAGACATAAGCTTGGTCTGCCCGTTAGAGGGCAGAGGACGAGAAGCAACGCGAGAACCAGAAAAGGTCCAAGGCGCACCGTTGGTGCTAAGAGGAAAAAATGAAAAACTATAAAGGAGGGTGAAAAATGGCGCGTAAGAGATCACGTGGGAAGAGAAAGAGAAAAGAAAAAAAGAACGTTCCCAGTGGTGTAGCGCATATAAAGGCTACATTTAATAACACGATAGTTACTATAACGGATAAGGAGGGAAACGTTCTGTGCTGGGCGAGTGGAGGAACGGTTGGATATAAGGGAACCCGAAAGTCTACTCCGTATGCTGCTCAGCTTGCGGCTGAGCAGGTAGCTAAAAAGGCTATGGACCAGTTTGGAATGAGGGAAATAGATGTCTATGTTAAGGGTCCAGGAGCGGGAAGAGAGGCGGCTATAAGGTCTTTGCAAGCAGCCGGGTTGGAGATCAGAACTATAAAGGACGTTACCCCAATTCCCCATGATGGTTGTCGTCCCCCTAAGAGGCGCAGGGTTTGATATCGAAAGGAGGTTGCTGATAGATGGGAAGATATATCGGACCGGTATGTAGATTATGCAGGGCCGAGGGAATGAAGCTGTTTTTGAAGGGGGAAAAGTGCTATACCGATAAGTGTCCTTTTTCAAGGAGGCCCTTCCCTCCAGGAATGCATGGAAGGGATAGGAGAAGAAAGCTCACGGAATATGGTATGAGATTAAGGGAGAAACAAAAGCTTAAGAGGATTTATGGAATGAGAGAAGAACAGTTTAAGAGGTTTTTTGAAATAGCGGCTAAACAAAAGGGTATGACGGGTGATAACTTGCTTAGGCTTCTTGAAAGAAGATTGGATAACGTTGTTTATAGACTCGGTTTCGCTCCGAGTAGACGCGCTGCTCGGCAGGCGGTTAGCCATGGACATATATTAGTTAATGGAAGGAAGGTAACTGTTCCTTCATACTTAGTGGACCAGGGAGATGTAATAGAGATTAAGCCCAAAAGCAGGGAGTCTGAGCTCTTTAAACACATACCCGAGGACTCTAACTCGTCTTCCGTTCCAGCATGGCTTGAGCTTGAAGCTCAGAACTTCAGAGGCAGGGTATTAACCCTACCTGAGGTTGATCAGATAGATACCGCGAGAATGGTGAATATGCAGCTTGTTGTTGAGTTCTACTCCCGTTAGGAGGTTATGGAAAATGAAATTGCTGACTCCTAACATCGAGACTAAGCAGCTTGATTCCAAATATGGTTTATTTTACATAGAGCCGTTGAATAGAGGTTTTGGAGTTACCCTTGGAAACGCATTAAGAAGGGTATTGCTGTCATCTTTGCCAGGAGCTGCGATTACTGCTGTTAGAATAGAGGGGGTTTTACACGAGTTCTCCTCTATACCGGGGGTTCGAGAAGACGTCATAGAGATTCTCCTTAACGTTAAGAATATAAAATTGAAGCTTTTCTCCAACGAGCCCAAGATATTAAGAATCGATGTTCAAGGGGAACGTGAAGTGAAGGCGGGGGATATAGAACCCGATAGCGATGTTGAGATAGTTAATCCAGATCATCATATAGCTACGCTTGATGAAGATGCGAAATTCCGAATGGAGCTTTATGTGGAGAGGGGCATGGGCTATCTTCCGTTGGATCGGGAAAGAAACCCTGATCAACCTCTTGACTTTATGCTTATAGATGCCGTTTTTAGCCCAGTTTCTAAGGTGGCTTATAGGGTGGAGGAAACACGGTATGAGCAGTTTATGCAATGTGAGAAACTAATTATGGAGATATGGACGGATGGGAGGGTATCACCAGATGAAGCTCTATCAAGAGCTGCTAATATTTTGGTAGGATACTTTTCTCAGTTCTCTAAGCTGGTCTCAATCCCTGAAATGGAGAAGGAAGGCAAGGGGTCGGAATCTATGGAAAGTGATTTACTTTCCCTTCCCATAAAGGAGCTTGAGTTATCTGTGAGGTCTGAAAATTGTCTCTTAAGGGCTGGTATAAAAACGGTGGGAGATCTTATTCAAAAGACCCCCGAGGAGCTCTTAAAGATAAGAAACCTTGGTAAAAAATCGTTGAAGGAGATAGAAGCGAGATTGCAGAAGCTTGGTTTGGAACTTCAAAAGGGAGAGAAGAAAGCCATCTCTAAGGAGGGAGAATAGGAATGCGTCATCGTAAAAGAGGTAGAAAGTTAAGTAGATCTATGAGCCATAGGAGGCTCTTGCTAAGAAATCTCGCTATATCATTGATACTGAACAAAAGAATAATAACGACTGAGCCTAAAGCTAAGGAGCTGCGTAAGGTGGTTGAGAGATTGATTACTAAAGCTAAAGAGGGAACCCTTCACGCAAGGAGGCAAGTCATAGCTTTTATTCCCCATAAGGAAGCAGTGAAGGTTCTCTTTAACGAGCTTGCTCCTCGTTATAGCGATAGGAATGGCGGTTATACGAGAATTCTTAAAATAGGGGAGCGTCGTGGGGATTCAGCTTTTATGGCAATGATCGAGCTCGTTTAAGGTTTTAGATGATCAAGCTTTTAAACGTAAAGTTTTCATATGGAGATAAGGTTGTTTTTGATGGAATTAATCTTGAGATACAGGATGGTGAGTGGATCGCATTAGTTGGAGCCAACGGCTCTGGTAAGAGTACGCTGGCAAAGCTCCTTAATGGAATCCTGATACCTACAGATGGAGATGTGATAGTAGATGGTCTTAATACACGAGACGAGAGTTCCCTGTGGGAAATTAGAAAGCGTGTGGGAGTAGTTTTCCAAAACCCAGACACTCAAATAGTCGCTTCTGTAGTTGAGGAAGATATAGCTTTTGGTCCGGAGAATCTTGGGGTTCCTCCTGATGAGATAAGAAAGCGAGTGGATGAGGCGTTAGAGATGCTTCGTCTCACTCGCTTTCGTTCCTCTCCTACCTATGCTCTTTCGGGAGGCCAAAAGCAAAAGCTTGCCATAGCTGGTATATTAGCTATGAAACCACGATATCTTGTGGTGGATGAGCCTACATCTATGCTTGATCCTCCCTCAAGAGAGGAAATTAACTCGATATTGCTTGATCTTCACAATAAGGAAAATCTAACGATAGTCTATTCAACGCATAATCCAGATGAGGTTCTTCTCGCTAATAGGGTTATATTGCTTAAAGATGGCAGGATAATATTTGATGGAAAGCCATTTGATTTCTTTTCTGATCCTGAGCTTCCTTGGAATGCGGGGGTTAAAATACCTGTAATGACTTATATAGCCTATCGTATAAGGAAGAGGGGAATAAAGGTAAATTTTCCGGTATTTAGTGCGGAAAGGTTGGCTGATGAGCTATGGCAATTAAAGTTAAGGAAGTAGGATTTTGCTATGGACTTGGCTCTCCTCTTGAGGTAAGAGCTTTAAGTGGGGTTTCTTTCGAACTGGAACATGGAGAAAATCTTGGCATTCTTGGCCCCACAGGCTCAGGAAAATCCACTTTGGTTCAGCTCCTTAATGCTTTGCTTCTTCCGACAGAGGGTGATGTTCTCGTAGATGGGTTAAATACCAAGGAAAGGAAAAATGGAAAAAGGATAAGAAAGCTTGTGGGAATGGTTTTCCAATACCCAGAAAATCAGTTTTTTGAAGATACTGTGTATGACGAAGTGGCTTTTGGAGCGAGGAACTTGGGATTATCAGTGGATGAAGTAGATAGGCGAGTTCGCGAATCCATTAATCTGCTTGGTTTACCGGAGGATATTTTGAATAAATCCCCTTTTGAGATAAGCGGTGGGGAGAAGAGGAAAGTAGCTATAGCAAGCGCTCTTGTTAGAAAGCCCAAGTATCTTATATTTGATGAACCGCTTGCAGGATTGGACTATCCGGGATCAAAGGCTCTCTTAAGGTTATTTAAGAGCTTGAGGAAACGTTGTTCCTTAATAATAGTTACTCATACCCTCGATGAGCTTATTGGCTTTATAGATAAAGTACTTTTTCTCGAAAATGGCAGAGTTAAGGCTTTTGGTAAAATTATGGACTTATTGGATATCGATGAGCTGAAAAGATATATACCAGTCGTGGATCTCCTAAGTAGACTTAAAAAGAGGGGCTTCGTCTTTAAGGGAAAATCGATAGATTTAAGCGGTTTAGAGGAGGAAATAGTAAAGAATGTCACATTTAGCTAACTTGAGAATAGGTGCTTTTATTCCCGTAGATTCTCCAATCCACCGCCTTGATCCTCGCTTAAAAATAGTGTCTACGCTGGTTTTGCTAACTTTTCTCTTTCTTGTAAGCTCGCCCTATAAGCTTATTCCCTATCTCATTTTCACGATAATGCTTTTCTATCTATCTAAGATATCCTTCTATACCATTCTTAGAGGTATAAAACCTGTCTTCTTTCTTCTCGCCTTTGCATTTATCTTTCAAATCTTTTTTACACCTGGTGAGGTTTTGGTCAGGCTGGGATTCCTTTCTATTACAAAGGAAGGCTTAAATTCAGGAATTCTAATCAGCTTTAGATTGCTCCTCCTCGTGTTTCTAACCAATCTTCTAACTTTTACTACTTCTCCAGTTGAGATAACTGACGGTATAGAAGATCTGCTAAAATTTTTAAGGTTTGCTAAGGTTCCGTCTCATGAAATAGCTATGACCATGAGTATCGCTTTAAGATTTATTCCTACATTGTTCGAGGAAGCGGATAGAATAATGAAAGCCCAGATGGCAAGAGGAGCGGAGTTTGGAGTGGGAGGATTTACTAAAAGGATAAAAAGCTATATTCCGCTCGTTATACCCCTTTTTGTTGGTGTTTTCAGGAAAGCAGAAGAGCTGGCAATTGCTATGGAGACACGGTGCTATAGAGGGGATGTCGGCAGGACGAAAATGAAGAAGCTAAAGCTAAAGCGCTTAGACTATGCAGGGATTTTGATTTTACTTTTGTTTTTGCTCATTAGCTCTCTCTGGGGATGGCGTTAGTTAATACCCTTCTCGTGCTTTCCTATGATGGAACCCCATTTTATGGGTGGCAAAGACAGCCGAAGCTACCTACTGTCCAGGGAGAGCTTGAAAGAGCACTTTCAAAAGTGCTAAATGAAAGTATTAGTCTTAAAGGTGCTGGAAGAACGGATAGAGGAGTTCATGCCTTGCGTCAATATGCGAATTTTCTTTCCTCGAAGGATTTCTCCCCCTCCTCCTTGAAAAAATCACTCAACGCTATTTTATCCCCCGAAATAAGAGTTCTTCAGGTGATCAAAAATATTCCCCAAGAGTTTGACGCGCGAAGAAACGCGGTTTGGAGGGAATACAGGTATATCACCTATAGAGGTGAGTTTCTACCTCCCTTTTTAAATAGATATTGCTATCTATTGAAAAAGGATCTTGACATTGAGGCGGTTAGGAGGGCTGCTTCTCTTTTCGTTGGAACTCATGATTTTTCAGCGTTTTGTGATGGTGAGCCTCCGGATAAAAGCAAAATCAGAGAAATTCTGGAGTTCAGGATAGAAGATAAACCTCCGTTTTTAATTTTTGTGGTGAAAGCAAATGCGTTTTTAAGACATATGGTTCGAATAACAGTATCAACCATGATTGATATTGGAACAGGTAAGAAAAGCGAAGATGACTTAAAAATGGCGTTAAACCTTGGAGATAGGAGTCTTTCCTCTTCCGCTTTGAGTCCCAAAGGGCTATGGCTGTGGGATGTAAAATTTGTATGGAAAGCACAAAGAAAGACAACTGAAAAAGTGCTATAATAGCGATTTAAAAAGGGGGTGAAATATCTTGTTAAGGTTAAAACCTTTTGACTACTATGCTCCCCGCGACTTAAATTCCTTATTTGACCTTCTTGCAGAGAAGGAAGCCAAGGTATTTGCAGGGGGGACCGATCTTTTCATCAAGATAAAGGATGGTGTAATATCTCCAAAGGTTTTAGTGGATCTAAAGAGGATAGATGAGTTAAGTTTACTATCTTATGAAAGTACAAAAGGTCTGACCATAGGGGCGATTAACACGCTTAACGAAATAGCCGAATCCCCTATAGTGAGGGAAAAGTTTCCACTGCTTGCTGAATGCTGTTCCAAGGTCGGTTCATATCAAATAAGAAACAAGGCTACTTTGGTAGGGAACGTTTGCAATGCATCTCCCGCAGCGGATACTGCACCAGCGCTTTTAATCTATGATGCTGTGGTTAATATTAAGAGCAGGTTTGGGGGAAGAAGCGTGCCCATTACCGAGTTTTTCAGAGGACCTGGCTCTACCGCTCTTAAAGATGGAGAGATAGTAACATCAATTTTTATACCATATATAGAGAATTGTAAAGGTAGATATTATAAGCTTTCGCGAATAAGATCGGTAGATCTTGCTACCGTGGGCATAGCGGTCGCTAAGCTTGGTGAAGAGTACAGAATCGCTTTAGGAGCTGTAGCTCCTACACCACTAAGAGTTTTAGATGCAGAAGAGGCCTTAAAGGGGAGAAAGATCACACTCGCTTTGCTTGATGAGGTCGGGAAAATAATAGAAAAGGCGGTTAGCCCTATAACCGATCTTAGAGGGAGTGCCGAATATAGGAGAGAAATGAGTGTCGTTTTGGTGAAGAGGCTTCTTAGGGAGCTTTCTGAGTGAGATGTGGGGGTGGGTAAGTTTTGAAACATAAGATAAGGGTGAAGGTTAACGGTAGGCTTTACGAGAGGGAGGTTTCTTCCCATAAAACGTTATTGGAGTTTTTACGTGACGATCTTGATATCACAAGTCCTAAATATGCTTGTGGTAAGGGGGAATGTGGAGCTTGCACGGTACTCGTGGATGGAAAGCCCATAAACTCATGTTTAATGCTCGCTGTAGAAGTGGATGGCAAGGAGGTCCAAACGGTAGAGTCTCTTATGGAGGGAGAAAAACTTCATCCTCTTCAGCGAGCCTTCATAGATCATGATGCACTGCAATGTGGATTTTGTACACCTGGTATGCTTATGTCCGCTTACGCTTTATTAAAGAGAAATCCTAATCCTACGGTGGAGGAAGTGAAAGAAGCTATTTCGGGTAACCTGTGTAGGTGCACGGGGTATAAGCAAATAATCGAAGCCATACTTGACGCTGCTTCCAAGTTGAGGGGAGGAGGAGAGTAATCATGGAATTTATAGCTATAGGTAAAGGTGTCGAAAGATACGATGCGGTAGACAAAGTTACTGGTCAGGCTAAATTTGCTCATGATCTTGTTTTCCCTGGTATGCTGCATGTTAAGGTCTTAGGTAGCCCCTATGCTCACGCTAAGATTAAGAGCATAGATACGTCTGAAGCATGGAAAGTACCTGGTGTGCATGCTGTTATAACCGGGGAGGATTTTCCGTATAGAATCGGTATATATTTCGCAGATAGGCCTGTGCTTGCCCTTGGAAAAGTAAGGATGGAAGGGGAACCCGTAGTTGCTGTGGCTGCTGAGAGTGAAGAGATAGCTGAGGAGGCCCTTTCCAAAATAAAAGTGGAGTATGAGGAACTCCCACCAGTTCTTGACGTCAAGGAGGCGGTGAAACCCAATGCTCCGCTGGTACATGAGGAACTCCATACCTATAAGAGAGCCCCCGTTTTCTATCCTAAAAAAGGAACTAATATAGCGAATCACTTTAAGCTTAGAAAGGGAAATATAAACGAGGCGTTTAAAAAAGCTGATCTTATAGTCGAGGGGGAATATTTCCTCCCCCAGGTTCATCACATACAGATGGAAACGCATGCTGCTATAGCACTTTATGGATGCGATGGAAGGCTAACTGTGTGGACGAGTGCTCAGTCTCCCTTTACGGTGAGATATCTGCTCTCCCAAACGTTTAGTATTCCTATTCATAAAATAAGAGTGATAATTCCTTATGTAGGAGGAGGCTTTGGAGGAAAAGCTGGCTTGAATCATGAGGTAGTTCCCGTTGCTTTGGCTCTTAAGTGTCCTGGCAGGCCAATAAAGTGGGTGTTAACAAGGGAAGAAGTGATGGAAACTACCGTCGTTAGAACGGGACTTTACGCTAAGCTGAAAACGGCTGTTTCAAAGGAAGGAAAGATCCTGGGTGAGAAGATCGAATACTACTGGGATTGTGGAGCGTATGCCCAGTATGGCGTTAATATAGTGAGAGCTACAGGTTATTCCGCTGTTGGTCCTTATTATGTTCCAAATGTTTGGGTGGATTCCTATGGAGTTTACACTAATCATCCCTCTTCGGGGGCGTTTAGAGGATTTGGACATGTTGAGTTCCACTGGGCAATAGAGAGACACAGGGATATTATAGCGGAGAAGCTTGGCATGGATCCAGTAGAGTTTAGGTTGAAAAATGTCCTTAAGCCCGGTGATGAGACGATAACCGGTGAGAGGGTTACGGAATATCATGGAAGAGTTGATAAGTGTATAGAAGCTGTAGCCAAGGAAATTCAATGGTTTGACGAGCCAAAGGTAGTAGATATGGGTGCTAAAGTAAGAGCTAAGGGAATAGCAGCTCTGCATAAGGCTCCTGCAATGCCAACAAATGCTGCTTCAAGTGCTATAGTGAAATTTAATGAGGACGCTACCGTGACTCTTCTTGTAAGCAACACGGATATAGGACAGGGTACCCCAACGGCTCTCGCGCAGATAGCCGCAGAGGTTCTCAAAATGCCTGTTGAGAAGGTAATGATTAGCAAAGAGAAGGATACTGAGTTTGCCCCCTACGACTGGCAGACTGTTGCCTCAAGGGGGCTTTATTCCAATGGTAGGGCAGTGATAAGAGCCTGTGAAGATGCTATAAGGCAGATTAAAGAAATAGCTTCTCAAGTTCTTGGGCTACCACCTGAGGAACTTGAAGTGGGCTATGGTCGAGTTTATGAGAGGAATAATCCAGGCTATGGTTTACCGCTTGAGAGCGTTGTTATGGGATATACATATCCTGACGGGCATACGATAGGAGGTCCTGTCATAGGAAGAGGATCATTCATACCCGAGGGACTCACTAATCTCGATCCGGAGACAGGGCAGGGATTCCCTGCTGCTGATTGGACTTACGGTTGCTATGGCGTTGAGATAGAAATAGATAAAGAAACGGGAGAGATTAGGGTTCTTAGGGTCGTAGGAGCTTTCGATATAGGGAAAGTTGTTAATCCGCGCTTGGCAGTGGGGCAGGTTTATGGAGGGGCTGTGCAAGGTTTATCTGCCGGCATGGTAGAAGCTTTAGTTCATGATGAAAGTGGACGCTTGCTTAATAAATCCTTTGTGGATTATAAGATCTTTACGGCTTCAGACATACCCGATGATATGAAAGTTATATTTATAGAAACCCCTCAGAAGGATGGTCCATTTGGTGTCAGAGGCGTTGCTGAACATCC
This sequence comes from Synergistota bacterium, assembly GCA_021159885.1. NCBI lineage: Bacteria > Thermotogati > Synergistota > Synergistota bacterium. The sequence continues at coordinate 22,073 of JAGHDO010000087.1, forward strand.
GATGATTTCCATAGCATCTGCTGTTGGAAATGCTGTAAAACTGGCGACGGGAGTCGATATCTGCAATATGCCTCTTACGCCCGAGAGGGTGTGGAAGGCAATAAACCGAAAGAAAGAAGGGAGGTAAAGATCGCATGGCGAAAGAGGAGAGGAATAGCAACGTAGGGCAGAGGGATCTTAAACGTGAGATGCTTTATTATGTTGATGAGGTTCCTCCTTTTGGAGAGGCAATCCTTTTAGGTATTCAGCATGTTCTCACTCTCTTTGGAGCCACGGTTGCAGTTCCTTTGATACTTGGTGGTGCTATGAAATTTACAGGGCCGCAAATGGCTATCCTCGTTGGGGCAGTTATGGTAACAGCGGGGGTAGCTACGCTCTTGCAGATAAGCATAGGAACGAGATTGCCGATCGTTCAAAGTATGTCTTTTTCTTTCATAGGTCCTATTCTTTCCATAGTTAAGCAGACTGGTGGCGGCTTAACCGGCATGCAATATGTTGCCGGGGCCATAATGAGTGGAAGCCTTGTTGAGATGGCAATCGGCTGGGGTGGGCTTATAGGCAAACTGAGGAGATGGGTCACCCCTGTAGTTATAGGTCCCGTCATAATAATGATAGGGCTTTCGTTATTTGGAGTGGGAGCTCCTAAGGCTGGAACCCACTGGCCCACGGCTCTAATAGTTATAGTTTGCATATTCCTCTTTTCTCAATTCCTAAGGACCAAGCACAGGGTATTTGAGTTATTCCCTGTACTTTTGGCCATACTTGTGGGATATCTCTTCGCCGCTATAGGAAGTATAACCGGAATATTCCCGCCAGGGCATCCTGCCCATATAAACTTTTCACTCATAGCTCATGCTCCCTGGATTAGACCTTTCGGTAAGCTGATCTTTCCCTGGGGAGCACCGAAATTTAGTCTTGCTTTCTTCCTTACGATACTTGCTGGTTACCTTGCTTCTATGATTGAGTCATTTGGAGATTACTTCTCATGTGCTTATATGGCGAGAGCTCCGGAGCCAACTGCCAAGGTTATAAATAAGGGAATTGGAACTGAAGGACTTGGTTGCTTTCTCGCTGGAATATGGGGAGGTTTTGCTACCACAAGCTATTCTGAGAATATAGGTCTTATAGGCTTAACGAGAGTTGCTTCAAGATATGTTATAGGTATTGGGGCGATCGTTCTGATATTGCTGGGCGTTTTCAACAAGTTTGGCGCATGTGTCGCGAGTATTCCCGAGCCAGTCGTTGGAGCGATGTACTGTACTGTTTTTGGAATGATATCAGCCATAGGAGTTCAGCAGCTCACCAAAGTTGATATGCAGTCCGGCAGGAATCTGCTTATAGTTGGATTCACCCTTTTTATGGCTCTTAGCGTTCCCGCTTATATAAAAGGGGTTCCTGGACTTTATCCTCCAAAGCCTATAGTAATAAGCTGGGCTCCCTGGTTAGCAAATGCTTTGAATGCTATACTTTCTACTGAAATGGCAGTCGCAGCTATAATAGGGTTGATACTTGATAACCTCATTCCCGGGACGGATGAGGAAAGAGGGTTAACTGGCTGGAAGAAATAAGCGCGAATTTTTAAGGGAGGGCAGGGGTTTTTCCCTCTGTCCTCTCTTAAATTTTTTAAGGGAGTTGGGATAATGAAAGCGGAGGTATTTGATCCTGATTCATTCCTCCGATGAGATAAACCTGGATAAGGTGAAAGGTTTTGGAGAAAACCTCTACGAAGGACTTCTTAAGATATCACCGGAGCTAATGTCCAATCTTAAGTTATATGCGGTTTCCCGTGTGCTTTTAAGGTTTTCTGGTAGAGGATATGTTATAGGTAATTTTAAAAGAGGTATACTGCTTAAGCTTGGCTCCGCTTTCGTTTCTATTCTATTTGTGCCTGAGCTTTCTCATCCTTTAAGCGTTGTGGCTAAGAGAGGAGGATTGGCCTTTCCAGTATTTCTCGGCATGAGGGCAAGACTAGAAAATAGAATTCTTTATCTTGGGGATAACCTAATACCATTGGATTCAGGTTTTATATGGAATCCCCGTGTGCCCTTTTTATCGAAAACCCATCTTTTGCAGGTTAGAGATGTTCTTTCCGATCTTCCTCCTCTTCATGAATCCTTGGAGATATGGTGTCGTGCGTGCGAAGAAAGCTTAAGGAAAGGAAGGGAAATTTCTTTCGTGGAGGAAGCGATCTCAATGCTGGGCTTTGGTGAAGGATCTACACCTTTGGCAGATGACATTATAGGAGGTATGGCACTGGGACTACTTTTAACAAGGGAAAGTAACACGTTATCTTTCTTGCGCAGAGAAATGCTAAGATTTCGAGATAAAACCGCTGAGTATTCCTTTAAAATGATACTCCTTCTTTCAACAGGCTTGGTACCATGGAGCTTAAGGACCTTTTTAATAGCTCCGTGTGAAAGAAAGCTAAGAAAAGTGCTTTCACTGGGTAGTAGCTCTGGCTTAGGAATGCTCCGCGGAATTAAAACGATTCTGTACGCCATAGAGTGATTAAAGGAGGTGGATGTGTTTGATTAGCAAAGTATGGGTGGAGAAAAACGCTTACTATGATTCAGTTACCCTTATGCAGGTTTCCTCAAAGCTTAGGGAAATAAAAGGCGTTGAGGAAGCCATGGTTGCTATGGGGACGCAGGCTAACGTTGAACAGCTTCAGAGAATAGGTTTTAACGTTAAAGAAGCGCCGAACGATCTGATTATCGCCATAAGAGCTCGGGATGAGAATATCTTTAAAATCGCAAGAAAAGCTGTAGATGAACTTCTTTTGAAAAAGGAAGAGAAAGAGGGAAAGGAAGCCCTGAAACCCGCGTCTATAGAAGCTGCCGATAGAATTCTGGGAGGAGAAGCAAATCTGATTCTTATATCCTTACCAGGCAAGTATGCCCATAGAGAAGCTCGCAAGGCACTGAGAATGGGAAAACACGTGTTTCTTTTCAGTGATAACGTTCCAATCGAAGAGGAAATTTCCTTGAAAAAGGAAGCTCTCAAGCGGGGTTTGTTGATGATGGGTCCAGATTGTGGAACGGCTATAATAAACGGGATTGCTCTTGCTTTCGCCAATAAAGTTCCTCGTGGGGGGATAGGGCTGGTAGCTGCATCGGGAACGGGTTTACAAGAAGTAACTACAATAATTGCTAAGCTTGGAGAAGGCATAACTCAGGCTATAGGAACTGGGGGAAGAGACCTTTCTTCAAAAGTCGGTGGTCTCATGATGATAGCTGGGCTAAGAGCTCTACAGAAAGATGAAGAGACAAAAGTAATCGTTCTAATATCTAAACCACCTGCTAAAGAAGTTGCCGAGAAAGTGCTATCCGAGGTTAGGAACTCTACGAAACCAACCGTAGTATGTTTCCTCGGGGGAGATTCTGAAATTGTTGAGAAGTACGGAGCTATACCCGCCACAACGCTTGAAGAAACCGCTCTTAAAGCAGTAGCACTCCTTAGGGGGAAAAGCTATGCTGGGCAAGCGCTTTCAGAAGAGGAAGAGAGGTTGGCTATTAAGGTAAGGGAGACGATTCCCGAGGCTCGAAAATACGTTCGTGGGCTTTATTCTGGAGGAACCCTATGTGATGAGACGATGCTTATACTCAGCAAAGCTATAAAGAAGCCTATATATTCTAACACTCCCCTTAAAGAGGAGTGGGCTCTTGAGGATCCATGGAAGAGTTTCGAGAACACGGTTCTTGACCTTGGAGACGATGTTTTTACGCAAGGTAGACCTCACCCAATGATAGATCCCAGGCTAAGACAGGAGAGGATTCTTGAAGAGGCATCTGATCCAGGAGTCGCGATTATATGCTTTGATGTAGTTTTAGGATATGGAGCGCATCCAGACATGGCTGGTGAGCTCGCTCCTTACATTAGGAGGGCGAGGGAGATTTCCAATAATGAGATGGTTTTCGTTGCCTCCGTCTGTGGCACAGAAGAAGATCCTCAAGTCTTAAGTGATCAGGTTAAGAAGCTTGAAGATGCAGGGGTCATTGTGCTTTCGTCTAATGCGAGATCTGCGAGATTCATAGCTAAGCTAATGGAGGGGAGGTGCTAATTTTATGGCTATAGAGGACATCTTTGGAAGGGAATTAAAAATTATAAACCTTGGTCTTGAGGGATTTGCAAAAGACCTGGAGAAGCAGGGAGTAAGCGTCATTCACGTTGATTGGAAGCCACCAGCACTTGGAAATGAGGATCTTATAGAGCTTTTAGACAGACTTGAGCCTTATAAGGACAAGATAAACGAGGCGAATGATAAAGCTATCAGGGCTTTGCTTGATGCTCAGCCCACCATTGTTGGTTTGAGGAAGGCGATCGAGGTAATTCCGGACATGGATGGGAGGACTTTTCTGCATGCAGGTCCTCCAGTTGAGTGGGATAGAATGTGTGGTCCTATGAAGGGGGCGATAATAGGGGGGCTTATATATGAGGGATTAGCCAAGGATAAGGATGAAGCGGAAAGAATAGCGTCTTCAGGGAAAATAAAGTTTTCTCCTTGCCATCACCACGATGCTGTTGGTCCCATGGCAGGTGTTATAACTCCCTCTATGCCTGTCTGGATAATAGAGGAAGAAAGTAGTGGGAAAAGAGCTTATTGTACCCTGAATGAAGGGTTGGGAAAGGTTTTAAGATATGGAGCTTTTTCGCCTGAAGTAATAGATAGATTGAAGTGGATGGAGAAAACATTGGCACCAGCACTCAATGAAGCTCTCAAGATTAGGGGAAGAATAAATCTTAAGACTTTAATAGCTCAGGCTCTTCAAATGGGAGATGAATGTCATAACAGGAATAAGGCTGGAACTTCGCTTTTTATAAGAGAGATAGCTCCTGCTCTTGTGAAGGCTGGGCTTGCTTCAGAAGTAGTTTCGAGCGTTTTAGATTTCATAAATTCTAATGATCATTTCTTCCTCAACCTTTCAATGCCTGCTTGTAAGTGTTCCTTAGAAGCGGCTTCGGGGATCAGATGGAGCACGCTCGTTATAGCAATGGCGCGCAATGGAACCGATTTTGGAATAAGGATTAGTTCTATGCCGGATAGGTGGTTTACCGCTCCAGCTCCAAAGGTAAAAGGACTGTATTTCCCTGGATACACGGATGAGGATGCCAATCCAGATATAGGAGATAGCGCTATTACGGAAACAGCTGGAATTGGTGGATTCGCGATGGCAGCCGCTCCGGCTATTGTCAGATTCGTGGGAGGAACCGTTAAGGATGCTTTTAACTTTACGCTTAGAATGTATGAGATAACCCTTGCTGAAAACACCTCCTATTTGATACCCAATCTGGATTTCAGAGGTACGCCCACGGGAATAGATCTTCTTAAGGTTGTGGAAAGGGGAATAACACCTAACATTAATACAGGAATAGCCCATAAGAATCCCGGAGTTGGGCAGGTAGGAGCCGGGTTAGTTGAGGCTCCAATGAAATGCTTTGAAGACGCCTTAAAGGCGTTTATAGAGGAACATATATCGAAGGAGGGATGAGATTATGAAAGTAAAGTTGTATGATCTAACCCAAACCACTGGTATACATACTCCACCTTGGCCCTCTTATGAGCCTCTTCAGGTGAAATATTTTAAGAGGTTGAGCTTTCATGGGGCTAATGGTCAGCTTATCACGACAAGCAATCACCTTGGAACTCACTTAGATGGACAGCTTCATTTCGTTCCGAATGGAAGAGATATTGCGAGTCTTACTCTCGATGAGCTTTTCGGGCCAGCGGTTATCGTTGATATAAGTGATGAGGTAGGAGAGTATGAGATCTATAGGCCTGAGCACTTTACTAAAAAGGTGGAAATAAGGGAAGGAGATATGCTCGTTATTCATACCGGTTTTCATCACTATGCGTGGGATCAGCCTGAAGCTGACGAGATAAAGTATTTCTATAAACATCCTGGACCTCATAAGGAGTTCGCTGACTGGGTGCTCGATATGAAGATAAAGATGATACTTGTGGATTGTGGTTCTGCGGATCATCCAATGAATACCATACTAAGAAAGTTTAAACCCGAGATAGCAGCCGAGGCGGAGAAAAAGTTAGGGCGTCCCTTAGATGAGATCTTTCCTCCAAGCATGTATCAGATGATGCATCTTTACCTCTTTCCCAAGGGGGTTCTTCACGTTGAAAATGTGGGAGGAGAGATAGATAAACTCCTTAATAAAAGAGTGATGCTTGGCGTTTTCCCGTGGAAGTTTGAGGGTGGAGAATCTGCTTTCTGCAGAGTTGTAGCCTTTGAGTTTGAGGAGTAAATTTAAATCGTCAGAGCTGAGAAAGAGGGCATCTTTCCCAACCTTTAAATATGCTGCTGTTATACTTGCTGCAGGGGAGTCAAAAAGGTTTGGTTCCCCGAAACAGTTATTAAAGCTTGGTGGAAAAAGCCTCCTTGAAATAGCCTTGGATCTTGTGGGGGGAGCTGATTTCTTCTCAAAAAGGATAGTTGTGCTTGGTGCTTATCTAATAGAGATACTAAAAAGTGTTCGCTTTCCTTTAGAGGTTCTGAAGGTATACAATCCTCACTATAAAAGGGGAATAGGTTCATCAGTCTCGCTTGCGGTTAGGTGTCTAAGAGGGTGTGATGCGGTTTTCTTTCTTCCCATTGATCAACCTCTTTTAACACAAAGGACGCTCTTTTTGATAAAAGAAGCCTTTGAAAGCGGGAGGTGGAGCATAGTGGCTCCTCAAAAAGGGGGGCTTCCTACCCTCTTCTCGATGAAGTGGAGGCGGGAGCTTATTCGCCTTGGAGGAGATGAAGGGGGACGAAGCATAATAAAAAAATATCCTCAAGAGGTTGGTAGAGTTGAAATTCCCTCGGGGGAGCTTTTCGATATAGATCGGCCCGAGGACTTGATCCTCCTTAGTAAGGGGAGATTTCAGCGATGATAAAAAAGGTGAAGATTGAGGACGCTATAGGACTGCCTTTAGCGCATGATTTAACGCAGATAATACCGGGTAAGTTTAAGGGACCGCGTTTTAGGGTAGGTCATGTTATATCTCCTGAAGATATAGACATCTTAAGAAGCATGGGAAGGGAATACATATATGTTATTGAATTATCGGACAATGAAGTTCATGAAAACGATGCTTCTCTTGCCTTAGCGCAGGCTATTATAGGTGATAACTTGAGAATAAGTGAGCCTGTGGAGGGAAAGGTTTCGATTTTCTCAGAGTGCTCTGGTCTGATAAAGATAAATAGAGAAGCCGTTAAAGAGATAAATATGCTTGGAGATTATGTTTTAAGCACAGTTCACGGAAATATTCCTGTTTGGAGCGGACAACTTATAGCCTCGGTAAAACTTATACCTCTTATAGGCAAACGAAAAGATCTTCATGAAGCTATTGAGATAGCACAAAGATTTAAACCTCTGATTCATTTAAAGCCCTATCTTTTAAAAAGAGCTTCGCTGATAATAACCGGTAAGGAAGTATACGAGGGGAGAATAAAAGACGCCTTTGAACCAACTCTGAGAAAAAAGCTTTTGAATTACGGCGTTGATGTAATAAATGTAGGGATATTCCCGGATGATCCCTCAAGAATAGCTGAAGCCATAGTTAGTTTCGCTCGCGATTCTGACATTCTGATATGTACAGGTGGTATGTCGGTTGATCCAGAGGATATGACTCCCACGGCTATCAAGCGTGCGGGGGTAAACGTGGAAAGATATGGTTTTCCTCTTCTACCAGGTGCTATGACTCTCTTAGGGTACCTTGATAAAAAACCTGTTATAGGAATTCCTGCGGCAGCTATATACTATGAGACAACCGCTTTTGATATAATTCTTCCTCGACTTCTCGCCGGAGAAAGGGTAACATTTGAAGATATAGCTGAGCTTGGTTATGGAGGCTTGTGCTGGCTCTGTGATATTTGTCATTTTCCTTGCTGTCCTTTTGGCAAAGCTTGACACCCCCTCGCTTTTGTGCTATTTTTAGCTTAGTGAGTAGCACAAAAGCGAGGTGAATCGCTTGAAATGGCTTAAAAAGAGTGGAATTTCATTTGATGAGCTATGGCATAAGGCAGTCGATTTTCATGGGCATGAGGGACCCTACCTGGTAGCGGGCTTAAGAATGGGTATGTATATACTTCGAGCTCTGTCTGCAAGAGGATACTCTGATTTAAAGCTCATTGTTGAGTCTCCAGCCTTTACTCCCTATACTTGTCTTTTAGATGGATTGCAGGTTTCAACTGGCTGCACGCTTGGCAAGGGGAACATCGTTCTTGTTCCATCTTCCTCGAAAGACATTAGAGTGCTGGCTATATGTGATAAGAAAAGGATTTTTCTGTCCCTTCCCTTCAAAATTCAGGAGAGGTTTAGGAAGTGGACCGATGAAACCTCCGTTGAGGAAGCTGCTAAAAGGGCGATGGAACTTGGGGAGGAGATTTTCAGCGTTGAAGCATGTTGAGCTTATTGATGTATCCGTTGCCTATGAGGGAGAGGGACGCCCTGCCATTTACGATATAAATCTCCTTATAGAAGAGGGAGATTTTGTTCTTGTTCATGGCCCTAATGGCGCTGGAAAAACAACTTTGCTTGAAACTATTAATGGTCTCCTTAAGCCTTTTAAGGGAAAGGTTATATATAAGGGATACGAGGTTAATGGAAACGCTCATGCCTTGCGGAGAAGAATGGGTTACGTTGTTCAGGATTTTCAATTCGATCCGCTAACCCCCTTTACTGTGGAAGATTTGATAATGATGGGATTAAACGCGAAATATGGTCCGCTGAGATATCCCTCTTACTCTGAAAGAATGAAAGTCTATGATGTTATGGACATGCTTGGTATCTTAGATCTTGCTCACAGGCCTGTGGGAAAGCTTTCCGGAGGACAGCAGCAAAAAGCTTTGCTGGCATACTCTCTTGTAAAAGATCCAGAGATTCTCCTTCTGGATGAGCCTTTGTCTCATCTTGATAAGAATGCGAGGAGAGAGACTATTAGGCTTATAGAAAGGTTAAATAGGGAGGGGAAGACTATAGTAATCGTTTCTCACATATATGGTGAAATCGATCTGAGTAAGATAAAGCCTGTAAAAATGGATTCTGGAAGGATTGTAGGAGATTAAGGAAGTGTCTGATATACTAAGGTTTGCTATAGTTGCATCCCTGCTTGCTGGAATTTCATGCTCTATATTGGGGGTTTTCGTTGTTAGGATGAAGCTTACCTCAGTTGGTTTTGCTACATCGCACGCTGCTTTTGCTGGTGCGGCAATTTCTCTGTTTTTCCAATCTAATCCTCTTACAGGGGCTCTTATCGCTTCTTTATTTATGGCACTTACGCTTGGCCCCCTGAGTGAGAAAGCTAAGTTGCATGCAGAAATTATTCTGGGAGTTTTATTTAATCTTTCGCTTGCTCTTGGTTTTATCTTTTTAAGCTTATCGCCCTCTTCTGCTTTCGATAGATCAATTCTTTCTCTCCTCTGGGGCAGTGTCCTGGGTATAACTCACGATGAGATTATAATTCTCGTGTGGATTTTAGGTATAATAGTGGGAGTGATTCTTCTCTTCTTTAAGGAATTTGAAGCACTGCTTATTTCACGAAGACTTGCGGAAGCGGCTGGAATCGATACCAAGCCTTTCTTTTATACGATTCTTTTTATGATAGCTATAGTGGTTGCTGTTTCTTTAAGACTTGTTGGTGGTTTTTTAATATACACGTTATTGGTGGTTCCTCCAGCGTCTGCTCTTCAATTCTGTAACAGAATTAGAACCCTTTTCTGGATGGCTCCTCTCTTTTCGATATTTGCCGTATTGGGAGGAGTTTTTCTCTCCTTTAAATTTGATTTCCCCCTTGGCTCTTCTATAGCTCTTTTATCAGCTGCTCTCTTTTTCGGATCGGTTTTGCTTTCTCCCAAGAGGTATAGGGTAATCCTAAGGAGGTGTATTAAATGAGGGGGAGAGTTTCATTAGCGGTTTTACTAATGCTCTTTTTGATCGTTTCAATAAGTGGTGTTTCTTATTCACAGGAGCGTGGAGAAAAGGCAATAGTTGCTACAACTACTACCGTGCTTGGTAGTGTGGTTAAGGATCTCCTTGGAGCGAAGGTTAAGGTTATAACGCTGGTTCCGCCAGGTTCCTGTCCTGCTCATTTCGATCTTAAGCCCAGTGACGTAGAGGCAATAAAAAAGGCGAGGGTAGTATTAGCTCATGGGTTTGAGCCATGGATAGAAAAGATATCTGCTAAGGTTATTAAGATCGGTGGTGGATGGAATACCGCAGAGCTTGCAAGGGAGCTTTATAGAAGGATTGCTGATGCTCTGAAACCTATACTGCCAGAGTATGCGGGAGAGATAGAAAGTAATTTATCTAAGGTGCTGAAAAAGCTTGATTCACTTGAAGAGTTGGTAAGTAAAGAGAGGAAAAGCTTGAGAGATATAAAAGCGATTGTTATGAAATGGCAAGCTCCTTTTGTCAAGTGGCTTGGAGTTTCCATACTTGCAACCTATCCTCCTCCAGAGAGAATGAGTGCTTCTCAGGTGGAAAGAATTATAGCTGTTGGAAGGGTCAAAAAGGTGATGTTAGTTATAGATAATTTGCAAAGCGGGATATCAATGGGAAGAAGAATCTCGGCGGAAGTAGGAGCGGTTCATGTGGTTTTGACCAACTTTCCGGAATCTCTCCCAGGCGTTAAAAACATAGTGGAGATGATAAAACACAATCTGAAACAGGTGCTAAATGGAGTGAAAGCATACAGACGCCAAGTTAGAAAAATAGCGAGGCTCAAGGCTGAGATAAGTGACCTTAGTGGCAGATTAAAGTTTTGGAAAGCGGTTTCAGCCGTGGCTCTCGGAATAGTTATAATAGAGAGCTTTATGCTTCTTAGAAGGCGCTGAGCTTGAGGTATAGATTGTCAGGGCACTCTTTCAGAGGGTTCTCGAAATTGATTATAGGTGATATAATAAGCATGTCTAAAAGCATACATATTGTCCTTGTCGGGTGAACGGGAAGACCGGTGAGAATCCGGCGCGGTTCCCGCCCACGGTAAGGGGGGACGAAAGGCCCGTTGTGCCACTGGAAGCGTGAGTGCTTCTGGGAAGGCGGGTTAAGTAGGTAGATCCCTGAGCCCGGAGACCGGCTCGGCGAGGTAAAGGGGCTCCTGCGGGAGGTGAAGGAGCAAAAGGTAAGGGGTCCGGCTCTCGTTCTTTTACAGGAGCCGGACCCCTATTCTTTGGGATCTTAAGGAGGATGGTACATCGTGCTTTTGAGAAAAATGGCTATGATGTGTGTCTTCTTTATTCTTCTTGCAGGGGCTCAAACTACGGAGGCGCAGGTCTTTGAGCTTGGCACGATGGAAGTTTATGGTTCCTATCTTGAAGATGAGCCTTCCTCATGTTCTGTGATATTTCCGGACCAGTATAAGGGTGAATTTAAGGATCTTGGTGATCTGCTTTCTGATATACCAGGCGTCAGAGTGACGAGGCTTGGTGGGCGAGGCGCTTATACCGTAATTTCTATAAGGGGAAGCACAGCAGGACAAGTAGCAGTTTATCTTAACGGAGTTTTGATGAATATGGGGGGAGAATATGCGGTGGATTTATCAACGATTCCATTAAACGCTGTTGAAAGAATAGAGGTCTATAGGGGAAGCGTTCCCGTCCGTTTTGGCATTGCTGGGATAGGAGGAGTGATAAACATCATAACGAAGAAGGATGCCAGATTTAATACTGCTAAAGCTGCGATTGGTTCTTTTAGAACATACCGACTTGAGATCTTAAGAAAACTAAGAAAAGGATTGCTTTCTCTTGATCTGGAAAGCAGCAAGGGAGACTATCCTTACCATAACGATAACGGTACCCCCTATACTTCGGATGACGATTATAACACGAGAAGGAAAAACAACGCTTATAGAATTTCAGATATAAGAATTTCTAAAGATGTAAATGGAAACAAGCTGTTTTTTGCCTATTTTGCTAAGCGCAGAGAGCTCCCTAATCCTGCTCCCGGGGATGATAGGGAAGATTGTATGTCTCACTCGAATCTTTCATTAAGCCGGTTTATAGGGGAAGTTTCGAGAGATTTCAGTTTTTCAGAGGAAACGGTTGGAGAAGCTTCGTTTTACTTTCTCCTTTCCCGTAAAGAGTTCTGGAACCCGAGAGGTGATCTTGGGTGGCCCAATCAAAAGCATAACTGGTACAATTCGGGAAAAATTGGCTTAAATTTTTCTCTAAATCGCGTTTTAGGAGAGAACTCGATGCTTGAGTTTCACTTTGAGACTTTTTTAGAGGAGCTGAAGCCAGGTGGAGATATAACCTCATCCGTATGGTCTCCCCTTAATAAGATCCATAGCTATTACAAGAAAGCGTCGATCTTATCTCTTGAGTATACGCTTTCATCTGGCAATTTACTATTGATACCTTGGATTAGATGGCTTAGCTCGAGTGAGAGCGGTGGGAAGCTTTCATCAAGCAGCGATCACCTTGGTTATGGCATGAGGCTGAAATACTCCTTAAGCGACAGATGGAGTTTGAAATCAACGTGGGGAAAATATGTGAGAGTCCCTGATTTTTACGAGAAATTTGGGGATGGAGCTTTTATCCTGCCTAATCCTTCTCTTGAAAATGAGAAAGGGAAAAATTTTGATTTTGGAGTAGAGTATAGAACTCCTCTCTTTTCTGGGTATCTAACCTATTTTAGAAGCGATGTGGATGACCTTATTGAGCTCGTGATGGCTAACCCCAGATACGCTTATTACAAAAATATAGGAAGAGCGGAAATAGAGGGGATTGAGCTTAGTTTTTCCAAGGCTTTTAAAAACGGGTGGATGTTCAGCGTGTCTTATACCTACATGAACGCGGTTAATAAGTCATCCGGGTATAGGGAAAATAAACCCTTGCCTAATAGACCCAAACATAGTTTAAGCGTGAGATTAAGTCGTGTTTCGGGAAGGTGGAACGCTTTTGTAGAAGGAAGATATGTGGGGGAGAATTACTTCGATACCGGAGGGTTGGTTAAATTTAGCGATTGGTGGAGCTTAGATTTGGGGTTCTCATATTTTATCTCTAAGGGAGAAAAAATAAGTTTCATTATAAAGAATATTACAGATAATCAGGTCCTCAAAGTTATACCAGCTTCTTCCTTCGGGCCAGAGAGAATGGCGGATTATCCGCCTGTCGGAAGGAGCTTTTACTTAAGCTATATAAAAAGCTTCTAAAGGAGGTGTTCCTTTAGCATGAAGAAGCAATTAGCGTCATTGGTGGTTTTAGTTCTGTTAGCGTTCACAGCATTATGGGGTTGCGGTACAGGAGGCGGTTCATGGATTCCGAGCAATCTTTTTGCTGTCGTTGTTGGCGTTGATGCAGGGTATACCTCGGCAAACGTTTCTACGGTGGATCTGAAAAGCGGGGATTTTACGGTTTCTTCAAGCATTCTTTCTGGTTTCTGTGGGGACACAATAGCAAAAACTCGCGGGAATTATGTTCTGCTTATAGAAAGACCCTCTTGGGGAACGGTTCCATCTCCCGTGCATCTTTATGAGGCTGGGTCGTGGGAAACTCCTCTTAAGGAGTATAACCTTGGCAAGAACGTTCACGATGTGGTTTTCTTGAACGATGAAGTTGCCTATGCGATACAATGGGGCGAATCATATGTTGAGAAGTTTAACCCCCTTACTGGTGATGATCTGGGTGAGATAGATTTGTCATCCTATGATACAGATGGTATCCCTGACATGGATAAGGGAGCTTATGTTAATGGAAAACTTTTCGTTACGCTTCAGAGGATGGATTCGGAAACCTACTCGTACGATATGGGTATGGTAGTTGCCATAGATACCAATAGCGATCAGGTATCGTGCTCAATAGAGCTTAGTGGGAAGAATCCTCAGGATATAGATTACTATGCTGGTAAGCTCTATGTTACAGAGCTTGGAAACTACTTTGACGCTTCTGATGATGTCATAGATGTGATAGATGTGAACTCCGCTGAGGTCAATGAGTTAATCAGCGCTCCTTTGGAAAATGAGGGTATGGATATATATGCCATTGAGATAATTTCTGATGGAAAAGGATACTTGCTGGGAGGCAAATGGGAAACGTCAGCCGTTTTTAAGGTTTATAAGCTGAATCTCGAAACCGGTGAAGTTGATCCTGATCCCATTTATAGTGGAGGATATATAACTTCGATAAAATATGATCCTGTATCTGGATATCTTCTCATACTTGATAGAGGAACAGGAGCGGGGGATGGAGGGCTTGTTATATACGATCCTGCCTCGGAGAGTATCGTCGATCAGATTCCGGAGGAAAATCTGGGCTATCCACCGTATTCTGCTGATATATCAGCCTTTGATTAATCTCCGAACGACCACTTCCTCACCGTTTTAAAATAGATTACCCTTTGGGTGGGGAGGAAAGCTCCTTGACCTTTCCTCCCCCCTGCCTTAAACTGTTTTGGGAGGACGTGAGAAGATTGGAGTGGTTTGAAAAGGGCGGTCCGTTAATGTATCCAATTTTTATTTGCTCTATACTTTCTTTAGCGATTTTCTTAGAACGCTTGTTTTATCTACTTAAAAGGCGTCAAATAATAGAGCGTTTTAGAAGAAAAATAGAGGGACTTTCCGGAGATATTAAGGAATTAAGGGAAATATTAATGGTTCTTGTTGAAGGGGAAGCAATGAGGCTTTCGAAAGGCCTTGGAGCGCTTTCTTTAATAGCGAGAGTAAGCACTCTCCTTGGACTTCTTGGTACCGTTTTGGGAATGGTGGAGGTTTTTAAAGAGGTTTCTGAAGGAAAGCTTGGTGATCCAGAGGCTCTCGCGGGAGGAATCTGGGTTGCTCTTATAACGACGGTATTTGGGCTATCAGTTGCCATTCCAGCTGTTTTCATGCATGGCTTTCTTTCTTCCTTAGTCTCTCGCAGAGAGGAAGAGCTTCTTAAAATAGGAGAGGAGGTCTTAATTGAAAAGGCAAAATCTGATAGGTAGAATTGCTATTCTACTTTTCGCTTTTTTGCTCTTTACAAAAATCGCCTTCACGTTTCCAATTGCTTTAAAAGACTCTCTTGGCAATGTGGTTAAATTAGAATCTCCTCCAAGAAGGATAATTTCCTTGGCTCCTTCTATTACGGAAACCTTATTTGCAATAGGTGCCGGTGATAGGGTTGTGGGTGTAACAACCTTCGATGATTACCCTCCAGAGGTGAAAAGGATCTTTAAAGTTGGGGGGTTCTCAAACCCTAATCTGGAAAGGATACTTTATCTTAAGCCAGATTTAGTTTTAGGAATTTCTAATATTCACGCGGAGATAGTAAAGCGCCTAAGAAAACTAAAGGTGCCTTGCTTTACTTTCAGGCTCTTCGATAAGCTTTCAAGACTCTATTATGAGATAAAGGTGCTTGGAAAGCTCGCTGGGAGGAAAAAAAGCGCGGAAAATCTTGTTGGAAGGATCAAGGAAAAGATATATCGATTGAGGGAAAAGGGAAGGCATCTTAGAAAGCACCCCAGGGTTTTCATGGCTATATGGGATAATCCTCTTGTTACAGTTGGTAGGGGAAGCTACATTCATGAGCTTATAGGAATAGCGGGAGGAAAGAGCATAACATCCTCCTTGCCGGCTCCCTTTCCTCTATATAGCATAGAAAATCTCGCTAAAGAATCACCAGATATAATAATTGTCGCTGGGGGTAAAGGTGGCATGAGCTTAAGTAAAGAAAGGCTTTTAAAGATGCTTAAGGGGAGAGGGATAAAAGCGGTTGAAAAAGACGATGTGTATGAAGTCGAGGCAAATTTGCTTTTCAGGTTATCACCGAGGATAGTGTATGGAATAAAGAATCTTTATAATATCTTTAAAAGATGGGCAGAAAGAGATTGAGTGGAAGAGAAAACGGCTTTCTGGATCTAACTCCACTAATAGATATAATCTTTCAACTCGTCATATTTCTCGTTCTGACAACTGCTTTTATTCCTTTTGCAATCAGGGTTGAGCTCCCCAAAGCAATTTCCTCCCCAATGAGGGAGAAAAAGCCAATCATAATTACGATAACGCGTGAGGGTAGTATTTTTCTTGGAAAAGAAAGAGTGTCTCTCCCAGATCTCATTCATAAGGTGAGGGTGAGGCGAGGAAAGATATACCTCATAAAGGGAGATAAGGGAGCTCAATACGGGCTGATCATATCTGTTCTTAATGCTCTAAAAAAGAACGGCGTGGGGAAGGTGGGCTTACTCGTTGAACCAGAGCGTTAAATTTTGCTTCTTTCTTGGTTTGTCTCTTCTATGTCATCTCATTATCCTGGGCTTTTTGCCACGCTTTGAGTTAGCACGATCTCCATCGGCGATATGGGTTAATGTAGTAGAGCTTCCAAGGCCTAAGAGCTTAAAAATCAATGGAGAGTTTAAGATGAAGGGAGAGGTGAGTAGAGGAAGCAATGCAGGAGAAAAGGTTCATTTGCCGCAGGTTCGAAGCTTGCATTTAGAGGGGAATATTCTAAAAAGTACTGTGGTAAGTTTAAAGCTCAAGATTAAGGTCAGGCAAAAGCGTCGTCATTTGTCGAAAGTAAGGAGAGCAAGCGCTGTGGAAAAGAAGAAGAAAAAAGGAGCTGACGCGAAAGCTGCTTCAAAGGGTGCGTCTTTGCTGGGCTCCGAAAAGAGAAAGGAGGAGGGTGGCAGCTTTGGTAAGCGTGAGGCAAGCTCGGCAGTATCGAGGTTGACTCCTCCAAAACCGCTTAAAATCACCAAGCCGAGATATCCCATAATTGCGAGAAAGATGAGATACGAGGGGGCAGTTGTACTCGATATCGAGGTTTTACCAGATGGGAGCGTAGGAAAGGTCAAGATTGTTGAGTCGTCGGGATATGAGGTTCTTGATAAGGCAGCGGTTAGAGAGGTTAAAAAGTGGAAGTTTATCCCTGCCGTTAGAAACGGAAAACCTGTAAGAAGCGTGGTGAGAGAGAGAATAGTCTTTAGGATAAGATGATAAAGAGGTGGAGCACTTATATTATCGGAGGAATCCTCCTGAGCTCGATACTCGCTTCGCTCTTTATGGGTGCAGTGAATCTAAAGCTTAAGGATATCGTTAACGGTTCCCCGATTTTCTGGGAAATCAGAGTGCCGCGAGTTATCAATGCTTTTTCAGTTGGTGCTGGACTCTCCATATCTGGAGCGGTTTTACAAGCTATATTTAGAAATCCTCTTGCTGATCCTTATCTTTTAGGTATATCATCGGGAGCGGCTGTTGGAGCTTCCGTAGGGATCCTGCTTGGACTGAGCTGGGGAGTCGGAGGTTGCTCATTTGTCGGGGCGCTACTTTCTCTCTTTTTTGTTTACAGGATAGCATTAAGGGAAGGATTCTTATCAACAGAGGGGCTTCTCCTTGCAGGGGTGGCGGTCAATGCCCTTTTATCTGCCGTTTTAGGATTCCTTTTATATCTCGTTGGAAGGAGTATTCATGGAGTTCTCTTCTGGTTGTGGGGGAACTTAAGTCTCTCTTCATGGGAAACTCTGCTTAAGGTTCTTCCGCTTATTATTCTTTCAACCCTGGTTATATTAAGATATTCTGATGAGCTAAATGTAATGCTCTGGGGAGATGAGCATGCGGTGCAGATGGGGGTTGATATCAGTAAAGTTAAAAAGATCGTTATAGTGTTTGCCTCACTTGCGACGGCCTCTTCCGTAGCATCAAGCGGAATAATAGGATTCGTTGGTTTAGTTATTCCTCACATGGTTAGGATATCTCTCGGTCCAGATCACAAGACTCTTCTTCCTGCCTCTGCTATCTTGGGAGGAGCTGTCTTGGTTCTCGCGGATCTCCTTGCACGGGAGCTAATATCTCCCGCAGAAATTCCAGTAGGTATAATAACGGCGCTTGGGGGAGCTCCCTTTTTCATTTTCCTTTTAAAAAAGCACTATGGAAGAGATACTCAGGGTTGAGGGAGTATTTGCAGGTTATGCTAAGAGAATAGTTTTAAAAGATATAAGCTTTACTCTAAGGAAAGGAGAGTTTTTGGCTCTGTTAGGACCCAATGGTGCTGGGAAGAGCACTGTCTTAAGGGTTCTATCTGGGGTGCTGCGTCCCATGGGTGGAAAAGTTTCTCTGGAGGGAAGAGATCTAATATCTATGGCGCCGAGGGAAAGAGCGAGATTAGTTGCCGTGGTTCCTCAGCGGATTGATTTTAACTTTCCCTTTTCGGTAGAAGAAGCAGTTGCGATGGGACGGTACCCCCATGGTGGAGAGGATATAGGAGAGATAGAGTGGGCAATTAAAAAGCTCGGTCTTGAGGAATTGCGGAAGAGAAAGCTACTTTCGCTCAGTGGAGGGGAATTTAAGAGGGTTATAATAGCTAAAGCTCTCGCTCAGAAGCCAAGGTTGCTTCTCCTTGATGAGCCACTTAGTCATCTTGATCTAAAGTATCAGCTCAAGCTTCTTGAGCTTTTAAAAGAGCTTCTTAAGGATGGAATGAGTATAATATCCGTTTTTCACGATATCAATATGGCTTTTAGGGGCCCCTCTATCGTTATGCTCCTTAAAAATGGGGAGATAAAGGCTTTGGGGCCTCCTCTTGAGGTTATGACTCCTGAGCTCGTGGAAGATATATATGAGGTTAAAGTAAAGAAATGCAACGCCTATGGAATTCCACACTTAGTATATTAAAAATAGAGGGGACTTCTCGCCTTTGCTGAGAAGTCCCCTTTTTGGGGTGCCTTATACGGTTGCTTTCGCTTTCCTTCTGAAGAACCATAAGCCTCCCACTAAGGCAAGGCTGAATAGCACTATACTTATGTTTAATGATGCTGCTGCGAAGGCGAGAGCCCCTATGACTAAGCGTAACCATAGTTTTATCTTTCCTCTCAGGTATCCCGTGATCGCTATTGCGAACATGTACATGACAAGTATGGTGGCCAAGAGGTAATATATTATTTCCAGGGCTATAGAGAAACTCCAAGAGTTCACCGTTATCAGAAACATCTTAGGATGCATGAAATATATATATGGGCCTATGTATCCGGCTAACGCGTATTTTACCGAGTTCCGCGCGGTTTGCCAGAAATCTCCGCCTGCGAGGGCTGATCCCGCGTATGATGCCAAGGCTACCGGTGGCGTGAGATCGGCGAGAATTCCGAAGTAGAATACGAAAAAGTGAGCTGCAAGCAGTGCTACTGGGGGTCCATATCCTAACACTTTCTGAACATATATTCCGCTCGTATTAGCTACGGCATTGTAAATAGCTGGGGCTGCAACAAGAGATGTTATAACGTAATTTGCTGTAGTAGGCACTCCCATGCCGAGAATAAGGCTAAAGACCATTGCCATAATGAGCAGGAGAATAAGTATTCCACCGGTAAGGTCTATAAGCTTATAGCCAAGGCTGGTAACCAGTCCTGTCATGGTTAGAACTCCCTGTATTAGGCCAGCACTCGCCGCGGCAAGCATAACCGAGGTGCTTGTTTTACCTGCATCTATCATGGATTCAAATGTGGCTTTATACATCTTTTTGCCTTCTTCACTCTTTGAGAAATATCCGACGAGAAGGGAGAATATGATACCGAAAGTTCCGCTCATGAATAAGATGGATTCTTTTCTTATGCCAGTGAGCTTAGTTAAGGCGATAAAGGCTAAGAAAAGGATGCTTATAAAGAACTTTTCGTTAAACTGGACATGTTTTGATCTTAATCCCAGAGCGAGGAGAAGTACAGCAAGCACTCCCAACACGATTGAGGTGACTTTAGCCAAGGTTGCTCCCGTAAACATGAGTAAAACGGTAATTAGGACGATGGTGGTGTAAAGCTGCTCATGCCCAGGAATCTCATCTTTGGAGATCCAGGCAACCCATATGGCTATGCCAAGTGAAGAAACTGCTGCTATGTGTGGAGCTATTCCCCAAACGAGGGCTACGGTTATAACTATGATTGGAAGAAGTATATAAAGCTTTCTTATGAAATAGGATACTGGAGTTAAATTTTCTCTTGGAAGCCCTTTAAGCCCTAACCTTTTAGTCTCGAGATCTATGAAGATGTAAACACCGGCATAATATATTAGAGCTGGTAAAACCGCAGCGATTATTATCCTGTTATAAGGAATTCCCAAAAACTGAGACATTATGAACGCTGCAGCTCCCATAATAGGTGGCATAAGCTGTCCACCTGTGGAAGCAACTGGTTCAACGGCACCGGCTGTTTCCGGAGGATAGCCAGCTTTTTTCATAAGAGGTATCGTGAAAGTCCCTGTGGTTAAGACGTTTGCTACAGAGCTTCCGCTTACTGTTCCCATTAAACCACTTGACACTACCGCTGCCTTTGCAGGTCCTCCGGATCTGGCCCCAAAGAGTGAGATCATAAGCTGGGTTATATAGTCGCTGACTCCTATCTTAAGCAAAAAGGCACCAAAGAAGATAAAGGCGAAGACGTAAATCGTCATAACAAAAAATGGAATTCCGAAAATTCCCTGATCAAGATAAAGGTATTGAACGAATCTTGACCAGTTGTAGTTTGTGTCATCTATTCCTATCGCTAAGAAGACGAGAACTATTGTCGGAAGTATCCAACCTAAGCTTCTTCTTGTTGCTTCAAGAACCAGAGCTATAGCTATTAGACCGAATACTATATCCCACTTGTGGACGAAGTAGTAGACCATATAAGTCGGATATCTGCCAAACATGTAGAACATACTTGCTAAACCCAATATTATGAAGAGATAGTCATAGAAATAAACTTTTTTAAGATACTTTTCCTTTCGTCTGAACGGATATAGTAAAAAGGCTATAACTAAGATCATTCCGAGAACGAAAGCTTCTCCTTGCTTATTCTGAAAACCATGTTGGAGAATCTGAATTTTTAATCCTAAACGTGATAAAAGGTCGTAAAGGGAGAAGTTAAATCTAAAAATGAAAAGGATTTCGTAAACTCCCATTGCTACTGCAGCGAGCTTAACGATGAAGTCAAGCTTAGGCGGTAAGGTCCTTGTTCTTTCAAGGATGACCTTTACTTTCTCTTCTGCTTTCTCTATTTTCTCCAGTTCTTTTTCCACTTCAATCCCCCCCAGCAAGTATGGAAATAAGAGGGACTTTGACTACCGCAAAGTCTACGATTCCCTCTCTTTTCATATCATGCACAATAAAATCGGAATTCATTCTTATAGATACATTATTGAGAGGAATAAACCAGTATTTCCATTCCTTTCCCATGAACATGTTGAGCTTTTTGATAAAAAAACCGTTTTCCGCTTTTTGAAAATCGAGAGGCTGTCCTGCATCAAACTGCTGCCATCTTTCTTCTACCGCCCAGATTCCCTTGCTATTAACTTTGTAGATATCCACCACCTTCGTAAGGGATACGCTGTGGGTGTAAGATATTATCATCGTTATAGTAGAACTAAAGAGGGGACAGTAAAACGTCCCCTCTTTAGTTTCGATTCTTAAAGCGCTTATTGGCAGTAGCGCTATTATGACGAGCGATAGAATTAAGATTACTATAAACTTTTGCTTACGGCTTGAGGTTAGCGGGTACCTTAAGGCCATGTTCCTCATAGAACTTTATGGCACCGGGGTGAAGCGGAATCATAAGTCCTTCAAAAGCTTTGCTCATCTTTATCTGTTTGGCGACCTGGTGTGCTTTTGCAAGGTCATCTATGCTGGTAAAGAATACTTTGGTCAGCTCATAAACGATATTATCGGGAACGTCCTTATCCACAACAAGTGTGGACTTGACCGCTATCGTTGGAGTATCTTCCTCCATGCCGTTGTAGGTTCCCTTCGGTATAACTACCTTTACGTAGAAGGGATAGCCCTGCTTATGGAGCTTGTTGATGACGCTATCGGGAACGGGTATAAGACGCACGGGAACTTTCACCGCTATCATGCTTATAGCAGGAGCTGGGAAGGCTATAACGGTAAATTCAGCATCCACCTGGCCAAGCACAAGGCTCTGAGCGGCTTCCTCAAAGGTCTGGTAAATCTTGTTGATCTTGTCCCATATTCCAGCGGCTTTGAGAACTCTCTCGGCGGTCTGCGCACATCCGCTACCGGCAGCTCCTACGACAACTCTCTTACCAACGAGATCCTGAAGCGTCTTAATGTTGCTGTCCGCTCTAACGACTATCTGGACTGGCTCGGGATAAAGCGTTCCAATACCTCTAAGGTCCTTAACTGGATGTCCTTTGAACTGTGCAATTCCTTTCCTCGCATAGTAAGTAACATCGTTCTGGATGATGGCAACCTGAGCTTCACCTTTTCCGATAGCTCTTGCATTCGCGACGCTTGCTCCACTCGTGACACCCTTTGCGGAGATTATCTTACTCTTCTTATTAAGGACTTTGGCGAACATGGAACCTATTGCGAAGTAGACGCTACCCGGTCCAGATCCGGTGTAGATGGTGACCTCATACTTAGAAGCTGCAATTGCAGTGGAACTAAATGGAATCAATGCACCCAGGAGCAAAGCAACTGCTACCGCTATACCTACTATCTTCCTCATGCTACAACCCACCTCCCGTTTCAGGTTTTACATGATATACATATTGATTTTAGTAAAAACGCCCGTGCTCGGCTCAGCTCATCACCTCCTTATTCCTCTTTTTCAACCCAATAGACCCTGTTTTCTTGCCAAATGTGCTCAAGCTCTTCGAGTTTTCCTTTGATCTTTTCTCTGCACTCCACTGCTATAAGAGCAATTATAGCGTTTAACGCACTAAAGGGAACAACGAAGGAATCAACAACGCTTATTTGAGCAAATGGGACTATAAGAGAAATATCGGCGTATTGAGTGAGAGGGGAATGTTCATCTGTTATGACTACCGTTTTAGCCCCTTTTTTCTTTCCCAGTGCTAATAGTTCTAATGTTCTTCGGGTATACCTCGGAAAGCCAAAGGCTATTATCAAATCGCCTTTTTCAACTGATGCCATTACCTCAAAAGTTCCCTCAATGTTGCTCCCTACAACGTGTATATTCTTAAAAAACCAGCTTAGGTAGAATCCTAAGAAATGTGCTAATGAATAGGAGCTTCGTAGTCCAACAATATATATAGAATTAGCACTGAGGATAAGCTTCACAACCTGAAGGAAATCTTCCTCCGAGATTTCAGTAAAGGCTCTCTTCAGCGTGTCGAAATCTGTTTGCAAAACATCCCATAGTACATTTTCCTCACTGCTTTCAACGGGGGAGTATATTCTATCCAAGGTTGTTAATCTTTCCTTTACAAGGTCCTGCATCGCGGCACGCATTTCCGGATACCCTGGATATCCTAAGGACACGGCTAATCTTACTACTGTGGATTCACTTGTTCCCGTGGCTCTTCCTAAGGCTGACGTTGATAAAAAGGCAGCTTTGGTATAGTTTTGAAGAATATACTCTGCAACAACTCGCTGGCGGGGACTCAGCTTTGGAAGCTTCTCTCTTATTCTTGTGAGTAAGTCCTTTTCTTTTTCCTTATGTTGCAACTGATCCAGCTCCTTAGAGGTTGTAAAGTGGTTTTACTGAAAAATTTTCTACAAACAAAATACCATAAAGGGAAATTTTTGTCAAGAATGCTTATATCATCCATCTTTTGACTTCTTCAGGGGATAGCTTGCGTGTTATAACGGTGGCTTCTTTGCCATTACTGGTTACCTTGACTTCCTGTACCGTGTCTTCAGGAGCATCGCTATATCTTAAAGTTATTCCAGAGGCTAACTCAAGAACGGAAGGAGAAATCTTCTTGCCTCTTAGGATAGCTATCGGTCCTGGAAATCCCTCTACTTTGAGAAGAAAATCCCCTGGTAAAAGGAGCTCCATCAACTTCTCATTCTCTTCCCTGTTTCTTCCAACAACAAGCTTTACATCTCCAATCAATCTGAAATGTCTTCCGAACTTGAGTAATATTGCTTCACTGAGATTAGCTTCAGGATCGTGTCTTAAAAGGTCCCTAACCCTTTTTGAGAAAACAGGGTCAGTTAAAATACAACCTCCCGCTGGTGAAGGGAAGAAATCGATACCCCATAGTTTTATTAGCTCCAGCTGTTTTTTACGAGATCTTCCACTGATGTCTAATAAATTTTCCCTTTTGATCCAGCCTCTCTCCTCAGGGATAGTAGGTGGCAGTAGTTTTGCTGAAAGTGGTCTCAATAGCAGGTTGTTAAGTCCGCTTTCTCGAGATATAATTTTCATTGCTTCTATTCTTTGAGACATAGGCCTTTCTCCCAAAACCTCTCCCGTTGCGACGAAGTGAGCTTCAATTTCTTTCATGTATTGCTTAGCTTTCTTAAGCATCATAATTTTACAATCTATGCATGGGTTTACGCCTTTACCCCTGCCGTATTTGGGATTTTTAACCCTATCCCAGATATCCTCACCAACATCAATTATCCTTAAATTAAGATTTAGTTCCTTTGCTGCCTTTTTAGCATTCTCGCTTTTCCAAAAGGGTGAGGAACAAAAGACGGGAAAGACCTGTATTCCCTCACTTCTAAGAAGCTGAGCTGCTATTATGCTATCTAAACCGCCTGAGAACAGTAAAACAGCCTTTATCTCACAAGAAGACATTTTCTTTTCCTTTTATCTGAGGGGGATCGATGCATTTTTTCACATCGATCCCCAAGTATCTTATTTAATAATAGTACCAAATCGTTTCGTATTCCTTGATATCCTCGCCTCTTTTTTCCATTTCTTTAAGATATCTGTCTATAGATGTATCCCAGTAAATGAACGGCTCAACTTCCGCAACGCCTTTTTCCCAAGGATGCCACATATAGATGCGTCTGCCATTAGGATATATAGCAAGAAGCTCTCTATCTTGCCATGCTCTTATATGATTCTTTCCAAGACGAGGCACGTTAAAGACTGGTTCATCAGTTCTAAACTGTCCTGGCAGGAGACGAGCTTCTTCCTTTCTCTCTTGCCATATTCTTGCTACTGGAACAAGATAGTCCTTGGTTTCTTCCTTGCCTTTAGGATAGAAGGTATAGTATGGATCTATGCCAACGAGCTTCATAGCTATTCTGGCTGCTACATTTTGAAATCTTCTACTGGTTTCAAGCGTATATACAAGCTGATTATAAACGTATATCCCTCTCTTTCTGAGTTTCATCACCGCTTCGGCTGTTTCTGGGGTGATCTCGTATGCGCTTTCAACATGGGTGACGACACAAATATTTCTTCTTCCAGGCTCTATGTAGCTACCGATAAGATCTGCAAGCTCATCAGTGATCCGCATAGGTAGGGTAACTGGAGTTCTGGTTCCCCATCTTATTTCAATTATATGGTTCATTTTGGCTAATCTATCTAATAAATATTTTATCAGAGAATTCCCAAGAACGAAAGGATCTCCTCCCGTTATTAACACTTCTTTTATATGGGGGTGATTTTCATACCAGTCGAGGACTTTGTTTAAATCCTCCTTAGGAGGAAGGGCTCCCGGCATCATTGGTCCAGTTATTTCCCAGTTCCTTTGACAATATACGCATATTTGAGGACATGTATCATAAGGTTTCAGTATAGCTATCATAGGATATCTTCTTGTGACAAGCTCGATGGGAGATGTATCGTGCTCTCCCATAAAATCGAAGTAATATTCTCTATCTTCTTTGTGCATTGACATCAGTTTTACATAGTGGAGTGGAGGAATAACCTGTGAGCGGACCTGGTGGTCATATTTTCTATCGCTTCTTTCGAAGTCAAAAAGGGAAAGATAATATGGAGTTATGCCGAAAGGAATATCGTTTTCAACAGCTATTCTTATCGCTTCTTCATCCTCCTTGGTTAGAGGAACGAGCGCTTTAAGGTGTTTTAAGCTATCCTTGCCTCTTATTATGTGCTTTATGTGCCACCTGTAGTCGTACCAGTCTTCCTCACTGCCGCCAAAGTAGCTTAATATTTTCTCTCTGTTTTTCTTTCTTTTTTCTATTACTTCTTCGTCAAGACCTGATGGGTGTCTTTTTATGAACTCCCAAACTGCTTCTGAAAGCTTATCAAGATAGTTTGAGCGAGCTATTCCTGCTGCTCTCCCCTTGATTTTACTGAAATCTACGAGCTTGGCTCCCTTTTCCTCAAGCTTTTCCCATATCCATCCCTTGCTGAAGTTAGCCCTTCCTTTTGCTCCTCTAAAAGCGTATATAAATTCCTTGACAAAGCCGGGTTCCAGATCATCTACAAGCTCTCCCTTACCTAACTTGCGGAGTATCTCCAGTGTGCTAAATCCAGCCAACCTCTCGTTTCTCGGCGATATGATGTTGGTTAAAGCTTTTATGCTCTCGAGGGCTTGTGCGTAGTCCAGCTTATGAAGTTCTATTTCTCCGCTTCTATACTTCCATTCCAGATCTTTAAGATACCTTAGGAGCTTTCCTCGTGCTTCTTCCAGAGTTTTGCTTTCTGAGAGCATCTCCTTAATTTCGGGGTTTTCCTTCCAGAGAGTATCTAAAGCTTCCCTAATTTCCTCAACATCCTGAGGGGGCTTTTTCAGAGCCACTTCCATAACGCTTCACCTCCACATATGTTGCAAAAATTTCTGCACAGAAGATAACATAGAGAAGTTTTTTTGTCAATAGAGGATAGAGGCTGAAATAAAATTAAATTACCGCTATGTGTCCATCAGCGCGGGGTTCAGTGGCGCCCAATAAGGCTCCATTTTGGAGCTTCCAGATCATCTGTCCTCTTCCGAAGGAGGAGGCATCATCGCTGAAATAGACCTCATGCCCCATACTTAAAAGAGCTTCTGCTATGTGTTCTTTAAAGCCCCTCTCTATGTAAATTTTTCTTTCTCCCTTCCACTGCCATCTTGGGGCATCTAAAGCCTCTTGAGGATTCATTTTCCAATCAATAACTCTACATAGAATTTGGAGATGTCCCTGAGGCTGCATAAAGGCTCCCATTACTCCAAAGGGACCAATAGGTTTCTCATCCTTCATCAGAAAACCGGGGATTATAGTGTGGTAAGGTCTTTTACCTGGCTCTAAGAAATTAGGGTCTTTGGGGTTTAGACTAAAACTATACCCCCTGTTGTGAAGGGCTATTCCGGTTTCTGGAACTACAAGTCCTGAGCCAAATCCCGTAAAATTGCTTTGTATGAATGAAACCATATTTCCTTCAGAATCAGCAGTAGCAAGGTAAACCGTTCCGAACTCCTTGACCCTATCTGCTTTTGGAATATAAGCTTTTTCTCCTATAAGGGCTCTTCTGGCCTTCAGCCTCTCTTCACTGAGGAGTTCTTCTATAGGAATCTCTTTAAAGCGAGGGTCTGATATAAAAGTGAAGGCATCTTCAAAAGCGAGCTTTATAGCTTCTATCTGGAGGTGAATAGCTTCCGGGGTATCTGCTGGCGGAAGATCAAAACCAGAAAGTATTCCCAGAGCTATCAGGACTACTATTCCCTGAGAATTAGGGGGAAGTTCAAGAACCTCATAGCCTCTGTAATTGATACTTATGGGATTAACTTCCTCAGGTTTGAAAGAGGCCAAGTCTTCCTTTCTTATATAACCACCATATCTTTCGGAGAATGAGACTATCTTTTCAGCGAGCTCTCCCTCATAAAAATCTCTGGAGTTACTCTCGGCAATTTTTCTAAGCGTTTTGGCATGATCTTTTAATTTAATTATCATTCCTGGTTCCGGTGGTTTACCTTCTGGACAAAAGGTCTTAAACCAGAAGGTAAACTCCTCACCAGAGAGCTTTGAGTAGTTATCGAAGGCTTTTTTCCATCCCTTTCCTACTTCTGGGGATACGGGAAAGCCCTCTTCAGCGTATTCTATGGCAGGTTCAAATAGGTCTTTAAAAGGAAGCTTGCCGAACTTTTTGGATATGTAGAACCAGCCTGCAGGTGCTCCAGGAACAGTGACCGGTGTAAAACCATACTTAGGCATTTTCCTCAGTCCCAGATCGAGAAGTCTCTGAGCGCTAAGAAGCATGGGGGCTGGACCGCTTGAGTTTATCCCAAGGATTTTTCCATCTTGGTAAATTATAGCGAAGGCATCTCCTCCTATACCGTTGCTTGTTGGCTCAACCACGGTTAGGCATATTGCGGTAGCTAACGCTGCATCTATAGCATTGCCTCCACGTTCTAAAATCTTTATTCCTGCTTGTGCTGCCAAAGGGACAGATGTTGCTACTATTCCCTTTTTAGCATATACGACGTTTCTTCTTGAGGGATATCTATATGAAAGAGCAGAGAATTCCATCTTTATCCAAATTTCCCCGTTAGGAATTCTTCCGTTCTTTTGTCTTTTGGTGCGGTAAACATGCCTTTCGTAGGGCCAAACTCCACGAGTTCCCCCAAGTAAAGGAAAGCAGTTAGATCGGATACCCTGCCAGCTTGGGCTATATTATGCGTTACCAAAATTACAGTTACAGTATTCTTAAGCTCTATAATAAGCTCCTCTATTCTCGAAGTGGCTATAGGATCCAAAGCGGAAGTAGGTTCATCCAAGAGAAGAACGTCTGGATTCATGGCCAGCGCTCTCGCGATGCATAGCCTCTGCTGTTGTCCTCCTGAGAGGAAAGTGCCAACTTTATGCAGATGATCCTTTACTTCATCCCAAAGAGCTGCCTTTTTGAGAGACTCTTCTACTATTTTATCAAGCTCGCTTTTGGGAAGCTTTATACCGTTTAACTTATATCCTGCGATAACATTATCGTATATACTCATGGTAGGAAAGGGATTTGGACGTTGGAATACCATGCCTATTTTCCTCCTTACAAGCATAGGGTCCATGGTATATATGTCCTTGCCTTGAAGGAGAACTCTTCCCTCGATCTTAGCGTCAGGAGAGAGCTCATGCATACGGTTTAGACATCTTATAAAAGTTGTCTTGCCGCATCCTGACGGTCCCATAACTGCGGTAACCTTATTTTGGGGAAAGGATAGGCTAATGCCCTTCAAAACCAGCTGTTCCCCATAATATGCTTTTAAATTTTCCGTCCTTAAAATCTCGTTTTCCATCTTTTAGCCATCACCCTCGCTATTATATTAAGTATAAGTATCATCATTACAAGTACGAAGGAAGCTCCCCATGCTATTTTATGCCATTCTTCATATGGACTTGTGGCGTAGTTAAATATCAGCAGAGGAAGTGAACTCATGGGCTTAAATATATTGATGTTCAAATATGGACTGCCAAAGGCGGTAAAAAGTAGGGGAGCAGTTTCTCCCGCTATTCTTGCTATTCCAACCAAGATTCCCGTTAGTATCCCACTTAATCCTGCGGGGAGAATAACTCTTAATATGGCTCTATAATATGGTACTCCAAGCGCTAAAGCTGCTTCCTTTAAGGATTCTGGTATAAGTTTTATGGTTTCCTCCGTTGAGCGTACTACGAGTGGAAACATCATTATTCCTAATGCTACTCCTCCTGCAAGGGCTGAGAAACCTCGCATAGGCATTACAACCCACACATAAGCTATAATACCTATCACTATTGATGGAACGCTTTGCAACACCTCTATACATAGCTTAGCTATGCTTGAAATTCTGCTTTTTTCCTGCTCCGCCATATATATTCCAGCTGCTATGCCTGGTGGTATGGATAAGAGGCTTGCTATACCGACTATTATTACCGTTCCAACCAAGGCGTTAAGTATTCCTCCTCCCTTTTCTCCCACAGGCTTTGGTAGACTGGTTATGAACTCCCAGTTTATAACGCTTAGACCTCTCTGCGCTATGTAAAGCAGAATGAGAACCAAAGGAGCTACAGATATAAGAGCAAGCGCTATTATCGATATCTTAAAGAGCTTATCTTTAAGCAATCTTAGCTTAAGATTACCATTCCTATCCAAGGCTTCTTCCTTCCTCCACGCTTAACCTCTTAATGATGTATCTTCCAATTATTCCCACAACGGTTGTAATAATAAGCAGGAAA